>CAYUZD010000206.1:0-5990 GCA_964449475.1 uncultured Nitrospirales bacterium | reverse complement strand
AAAGTCGAGAACCGCTTCATCGACTATTTCCGCGAGGACACCGAGATCTACCGCGGCATGTCCGTCATCGATCAGCGGCTCGGCGGCACGACGCCACTCGAGGTCGTGCTTGAGGCCGACGGCCAGGACTTCTGGGTCGAGCGCGACAACCTCGCCAAGCTGCGCGCCGTCCACGACTGGGTCGAACAACAGCCCGAGAGCGGCAAGGTGCTCTCGCCGGACACAATGATGATGGTCGCGGAGGGCGTCTACGGCGGGCCGATTCCTACGCCGCTGCTCAAGGGCATGCTCAAGATGGTGCCAATGGACATTCAGGACGCCGTCATCAAGCCCTACCTTACACCGGAGCGCGACAAGGTCCGCATCGCGCTGCGCGTCGAGGAATCGAGCAAGGCGCTGAACCGAAAGGGCCTGATGGAACGGTTCGACGAGTATTTCCAGTCGGACCCGATGTTCGCGGACGGCACGATCCGTCCACGCGCGACCGGCGTGTTCGTGCTGTACAACAACATGCTGCAGAGTCTCTACAACTCGCAGATCAAGACCATCGCCGTCAGCTACGGCGCGATCTGGCTGATGTTCATGATTCTGTTCCGGTCGCCGACGCTCGCAACGATTGCCTTCCTGCCGAACGTCCCTCCCGTGATGGTCACGCTCGGCACCATGGGCCTTGCGGGTATCCCGCTGAACATCCTCACCATCATGATTGCGGGCGTCTCGCTCGGCGAGGCGGTGGACTTCGCGCTGCATTACATCCACCGGTTCCGGCACGAGTACCACGTGGACCGGAACTACAAGGCCTCGATGTACCGGTGCCACAACAGCATCGGCCGCGCGATTTACTACACGACCATCACGACCGTGGTCGGATTCGCAATCGTGTGCTTCTCGAACTTCATCCCGAACGTTTACTTCGGTCTGTTCACGGCGCTCGCGCTGGTGGTCGGCTTCCTGGCCTCGATGACGCTGCTCCCGCTGCTCATCATCACGCTCAAACCCTTCGGGCCGGACGCGTCGAGCCTCGCGAAGTCATAGGTCAACGGGAACCAAAAACACGACGGGGCGGACGTTGAACGTCCGCCCCGCGTTACTTTAGCGATGACTTAGCAACAACCGCCGCAGCAGGCCTGGCCGGTCGCACCGATGCTCTTCTTGCCTTCCACCTGCACGCTCACGACGGCCTCGGCGGCAGACCGGATGTCGTCGTGCGTGATCTGGGGATTTGATTGAATCACCTGGCGCGCCAGCGGATCGTTCTCGATGAGGTTCATCGGATAGCGCGCCTCCTTCGCGACGCGGATATCGGCAAACCCCGCCGCCTGCATCGCGGCCAGGTAGTCCCGCTTCTGGAGCGCACCGGCGACGCACGCGCAGTACAACTCCTGCGACGACGCGATCGATTCGGGCAGATCGTGCAGCAGCACGAGGTCCGAGATGAAGAACCGGCCGCCGGGCTTCAGCACCCGGTGGATCTCGCGGAACACGGTCTCCTTGTCCGGCGAAAGATTGATGACGCAGTTCGAGATCACGACGTCGACGGAGTTGTCCTCGACGGGCAGCGACTCGATGTGTCCTTCGCGGAATTCGACGTTCTTGTAGCCGCCCTTGCGCGCGTTCTCGCGCGCCTTCGCCAGCATCGAGGGCGTCATGTCGACCCCGATCACGCGGCCCGTCTCCCCCACCTGTTTCGCGGCGAGGAAACAATCGAAGCCCGCGCCCGACCCGAGGTCGAGTACCGTGTCGCCCGGACGCAACGCGGCCAATGCGACCGGGTTGCCGCAGCCGAGTCCCAGGTTCGCGCCGTCGGGTACGCTCGACATCTCCTGTTCGCCGTATCCGACCGCGGCGCTGATTCTTTCCGCGGATGTCGCCGTGCCCGTGCCGCAACACGAACGCACCTCGCGTTCCGCGATCTTCCCGTACCGCTCCTTCACCGCGTCTCGAATGTCCGTCCTCGCCATTGCTCGTCTCCTATCGGGCCAAGCCGATTTCCTGCACCATGGGTCCCAGCACGCCCTTGACCATGTCCGCCAGCGCGCTCGTCTTCACGAGCGACATGCAGCACACTGCGCCGTCCTTCTGCCACGTGATGAGCGCGAGCTTGTCGCCCGGCTGGATGCCGGCGCGCTCGCGCACGTCCTTGGGCAGCACCATCTGGCCGCGTTCGTCCACGCTGACCACGGCGTCAACCAGAAACCCGCCGGGGACGCTGCAACACTGACTCGCCGCTGACTTGGGCATGCTCCGAACTCCTTTGCCGATCTCAACATAGGAAGTATATTCTGATATTTCTGAAATATCAACAGATTTTTACTTGCTTCGTAAGTTATTGAACGAAAATGACTTAACACTATTCGTTGGCTCTGACCACAAGCATCGAATTCGCCCCGCGTAGGAACTCGTAAGGCACGGGGACTCGCGTGCATGTAAAGCCCGCCGCGCGCAGGGCCGCCACCACGTCGTGCTCGTACGCGCAAGGTTCACCATTGAAATCGAGCAGCGGGAAGATCCGGGCCTCGCGGGCGACGCGCATTAGTTCGCGGATGGCGGCGATGTGGAACTCGGCCGTCAACGTCGGCGAATACAGGAAGAGAAAATGCGAGCACAGCGCGAGATCGAACGCGCTGGCAGGGAAGGGTAAGTGTGGAAGTCCGGCGTCGACATATCGGCCCGAGGCGCGCCCGCTGCTGTAATCGGCGAGAAAACGATCCATCGCGCCTTCCCGAAGTTCGCACAGCGCATCGAGGGAGGGAATCTCGTCCCAGCGGTAGGCAGCGAGATTCTGCCTTGTATTCGCAACGACACGCGCGCGCGCATCCGCAATCCGGGACCGGATTTCGCCAGCGGAAAATTGGTACAGCGGATCCACGGAGATCGCGCGCCCGCCGCGCGCCGTCAGCTCGGCGTTGAACGAGGCAGGCCCGTCCGCGCAGCCCAGGATGCGCCCGGCGAGGTCGACCGATCGCAAGGCGAACATCCGGCAATACTCTTCGAACGACCGGCCCCACGGCACGACGGAATCGAGTGTTAGCGACTTCTCCACCCCATGTCCGGTCCCTCCACTCTCCTACTGAGGCTCGCTCCATGCGCACCTGCGCGCGCGGGTGCCACGTCTAAGCGGGGTCCAGCTTAGGCGTGCTGACTTCACGAGCCTCGTCATTGCGAGGAGCGGGGCGTGCGACGAAGCAATCTATTTACACCAGCCGCGCTGCCTCTGCGTGAAAAACCGTACTCCCCACGTGTCATCCTGAGCAAAGCGAAGGATCTCGTCCACCGCGCGAACAGAAACGTGTCGCGTCAGTCCTCGCGCACAATGCGATCGACGAACTTCTTCCGGATGAGGTATTTCCGGCCGTCGTACTCGGCCGAATAGAACAAGTCCTGTTCCTCGATGCGGTCCGCCGGCTGCGTGATGCCGCTCTTATAGATGATGGTGAACCGGCCCTGGGTGAGCGCGGCCACGTCCTCCGGCTTGGGTGCTTCCGCGCTGGCGAGCCGGATATCGCCGATCCCGCGGGCGTACTCGCGCGTGTACTGTGTCACCTTGCGCACGTAGTCCCGCGTCTCCTGGTACGGCGGGATCCCGCCGTGCTTCTTCACCGCCCCCGGGCCCGCGTTGTACGCCGCGAGCGAAAGTTCGACGTTGTCGTCGAACAATTCCATCATCTTCGCGAGGTATTGCGTGCCGCCGGCGACGTTTTGTTCCGGGTCGAACGAGTTCGTCACTCGCATCTCTTCGGCGGTGCCGGGCATGAGCTGCATCAGCCCGCGCGCGCCGGCCTTCGACACGGCATACGGATTGAAATTGCTCTCCGCGCGGATCACGGCGAAGACCATGTTGGGATCGAGGTTGTAAATGCCGGACCAGTACCGCACGAGGTCGGCGAGATCGGCGGACGAGGCCTCCATCTTGCCCGGCGTGAAGTGGTAGCGGCCCGTCACCACGACCGGCTGAAAATTGATCTTCACTTCCTCGTAGTCGGAGCTCTGGCGGTACGCGTGCGGACGGTTCGTCAGGACAGGGATGCCGTCCTTCCCGACGAAATACGTCTTGTGCTGGCGTTCCTGCGCGTCGGCAGACGGAATGCACCCCGCGAACACGGCGAGTGCGACGATCCCCGCTCCCCCGAAGCGCACTATGGCTCGATGCGCCTTCATACCTAAAAGTATACCGTGAAACGACTTATGCGGCAAGCCGGATCCGCTCGAGAAGACTGAAATTGCTCGACTTACATCGATTTGGAACACCGCGCCGGACCCAATTGAGAATCCTCCGGACGGATGATAGGGTACCTCGCGCTGGGGGATACACGGGCTGTGGGGGCGACTCTTGAGCACACCGTCGGAGAACGATTGCGTGCGGCAGGCGCCACGCTCGCCACGGCCGAGTCCTGCTCCGGGGGCCTGATCGCGCACCGAATCACGAACGTCGCGGGAGCGTCGGCGTATTTCCTCGGGGGAGTGGTGTCCTACAGCAACGGCGCAAAAGTCTCGATGTTGGGCGTGTCGCAGGCGTCGCTGAATGCCCACGGCGCGGTGAGCGAGGCGGTCGCGCGGGAGATGGCCGAGGGCGCGAGGACGCGGTTCGGCGCGGCGTACGCCGTCGCGTGCACGGGAATCGCGGGCCCGGCCGGCGGCACGCCGGAAAAGCCCGTCGGACTAGTGTACGTCGGCGCGTCGGGGCCGCGTGGGACGAAGGTCGTGCGGTGCCAGTTTGACGGCGACCGCGAGAGCATCAAGCGACAGACTGCGGACCAGGCATTGCGCCTGGTGTTGGAGGCGATGACGTGAGCGCGGGGTTCACCCATCTGCATTGTCACACCGAGTACAGCCTGCTCGACGGCGCGTGCCGCGTGCAGGAGATCCTCAAGAAGTGCCGCGACTACGACATGAAGGCCTGCGCGATCACGGACCACGGCGTGATGTTCGGCGCGCTCGAGTTCTACAAAGCCGCGAAGAAGCAGGGCATCAAGCCGATCATCGGCTGCGAACTGTATCTCGCCAAGAACGGCCGGCGCGATCGCACGCAGCGCGGCGAGGAAAACTACTTCCACTTCCTGACCCTGTGCGAGAACGACGCGGGCTATTTCAACCTGTGCAAGCTCAGTTCGCTCGGGTTCCTCGAAGGCTTCTACTACCGCCCGCGCGTGGACGACGAACTGCTCGCGAAGTACAGCGAGGGCCTTATCGCGACGACCTCGTGCCTCGCCGGCGAAGTGCCGCGGTGGTTGCTCGCCGGCAAGATGGACGAAGCCAACGCCGCGATCCGCAAGTACATCGAGATCTTCGGCAAGGACAACTTCCTCGTCGAGCTGATGGACCACGGCATACCGGAACAGGCGCGCGTCAACCCGCTGCTCGCCGAACTCGCCGCGCACCACGGCCTCACGCTCATCGCGACCAACGACGTCCACTACGTAGAGAAGGACGACAGCGAGGCGCACGACGCGCTGCTCTGCATCCAGACAAACTCGACCATCGAGGCGGAGGACCGGTTCCGGTTCCCGACCGATCAGGTGTATTTCCGCAGTCCGGCCGAGATGCGCGAGTTGTTCAGCGCGTGGCCGGAGGCGGTGTCGAACACGGAGAAGATCGCCGACCGCTGCAACGTCCAGATTCCGCTCAATCAGCAGCTCATCCCCCACTTCGAACCGCCGGACGGCATGGAGAAAGTGGACTACCTCCGCGATCTCGTGCATGCGGGTCTCAAGGAACGATTCGGACCGAAGCCGAAACGGGACCTCATCGAGCGTGTCGATTTCGAGATGAGCGTCATCAATCAGATGGGGTTTACGGACTACTTTCTCGTCGTCTGGGACCTCATCAACTACGCGCGGCAACAGGGCATCCCCGTCGGGCCCGGCCGCGGCTCTGGCGCGGGCAGTCTCGTCGCCTACTCGCTCAAGATCACGAACATCGATCCCATTCGCTACAACCTGCTGTTCGAGCGGTTCCTCAACCCTGAACGCGTCTCGATGCCGGACTTCGAC
>CAYUZD010000205.1:0-6161 GCA_964449475.1 uncultured Nitrospirales bacterium | reverse complement strand
CGCGGCGTGGCGATGGAGGCGGCGATGGCGCCGCAGATGGCCGAGGAAGCGTTCGCGGAGTACCACCTGTACTCGCTCGAACGGCGGACGACGATCAAGCAGAACCAAAGCAAGCAGGTGAGCCTGTTCAACGCGGGCGGCGTGAAACTGGCCAAGAAATACGAGTTCCGCGGGCAGTCGTACTACTTTTTCCAGCCGACGCCGGAATTCCCGGAAGAGAAGGTGGGGGTGTTCGTCGAATTCGAGAACGAAGAAGCGAACCAGCTCGGCATCCCGCTGCCGGGCGGCGTGATGCGGCTCTACCAGGAAGACAGCGAGGGCATGCTGCAGTTCGCCGGCGAGGATCGCATCCAGCACACGCCGAAGGACGAGACCGTGCGGCTGCGCATGGGGAACGCGTTCGACGTCGTCGGCGAACGCGTGCAGACGGACTACCAGATCATTTCCAACCGAGTGTTCGAGAGCGCGTACAAGATCACGCTGCGGAACCACAAGGAGTCCGACATCACGGTCGAGGTCGTCGAGCCGATGATTTCGGATTGGGAAATCCTGCAGTCGTCGATTCCATCGGAGAAGCGCGATGCGCGGACCGCGGTGTTCCGCGTGCCCGTAAAGGCCGATGGCGAGGTCGTGCTGACATACCGGGTGCGCGTCCGGCAGTAACGCATGAAGGCGCTGAGCGTCGCGCAGATCCGCGAGGCGGACCGCCGCTGCATCGAGGAACTTGGGATTCCCGGTTCCGTGTTGATGAACGCGGCGGGCCAGGCCGTGTTCCGCGAGGTGCGAGAAGGACCGGTCGGCATCGTCTGCGGCAAGGGGAACAACGGGGGAGACGGGTTCGTCGTGGCGCGGCTGGCGCACGTCGCCGGCCTGGAAACGGTCGCCGTGTTGCTCGCCGATCCGGCCGACATTACCGGGGATGCGGCGATCTTCCTGAACGCGTACACGCGACTCGGCGGGAAACTCGTCGTCGCGACGTCGGCGCAGGACGTGGAAGCCGCGATGGAAGGGCTGAACGGGTGCGTGACGCTCGTTGACGCGATCCTCGGGACCGGCGTGAGGGGGGAAGTCACAGGATTGCCGCGCGCCGCGATCGAGACGCTCGGGCCGGGCGCGTATACGATCGCCGTTGACGTACCGTCCGGCCTGAACGCGGATACGGGCGAGGTCTGCGGACGGTGCGTGCGCGCGGACGTGACAGTGACGTTTCAGTTCATGAAGCGCGGCTTCGAGAATCCGGCGGCGAAGCCCTATCTGGGCCGGGTGGTGGTGGCCGATATCGGGATTCCGCCGGTGTGCGCGGATGACGAGGCATGGCGACGGCTGATGAACGTGTAAGGGCGTTTCTCGCCGTGGAGCTGGAGGCGGCGGCGCGCGCGGAGATCGCGTCGCTGGTGGACAGACTGCGCGAGGGCCTGCCGCACGTTTCCTGGACCCGGCCGGAAAACGTGCACGTGACGCTGCGCTTTCTTGGCGATGTATCTCGCGAATTCATCGACTCGTACGCCGATCGCCTGGCACCCGCCGCGTCGGCGCTGCCACGCGTCGAGGCTTCGATCGGCGGTGTCGGCGCGTTTCCGTCGGCCGCGCGGCCGTCGGTGCTGTGGGTGGGGATGGAGCCGAGAGGCGAGTCGTTGACGTCAATCCAGCGCGAATCCGAACGGATTGCACGCGAGTTCGGACTCGAACCGGAGACCCGCGCGTTCGTGCCGCATATCACGATCGGGCGCGTGCGCCGGAACGTTCCGCGGGCGAACGCGGCGCATGTATTGGATCGGGAGCGCGCGTTTGCCGCGGGTGCAATGATCGTCGAGGCTGTGTCATTATTTTCGAGCGAACTCACTCCAGACGGTGCGCGATACACGCGCCTGCACAGGCTGACCTTCGATGGATTACGCGGCGAGAGCGGTCTATAGCGGCTTCACGCTCTACATGGTGCTGATATTGCTCCGGTGGCTCGGGGGGTGGTTCGGGTTCGAGACGGACTTCGGCCGGTGGCGATGGATCGCGCGCGTCACGGACCCGCTCATCGACCGAATCCGCCGGGTGTTGCCGAACTTGGGTCCGATGGATTTCGGCCCGATCGCGGCGCTGTTGCTCGTGTGGTTCCTGCGTACGCTGCTCGCCCGGCCACTGCTCGAGGCGGCGTACCGAAGCGCGGCGTAGTCCGCGCCCCCCCATGCCCGCCGCCGACTACGCCGACACGCGCCGGCGTATGGTCCAGCGGCAACTCCGCGCGCGGGGTATCGCCGACGAGCGCGTCCTTGCGGCAATGGAGCGCGTGCCGAGGCACCTGTTCATGCCGGAGCGCGTGCGTGGACACGCATACGAAGATCGCGCGGTCGCGATCGGCGAAGGGCAGACGATCTCGCAGCCGTACATGGTCGCGCTGATGACCGAGCTGCTGGGTCTCGAGCCGGGAGACAAGGTGCTCGAGATCGGGACGGGGTCCGGTTACCAGACGGCGGTACTCGCGGAGATGGGCGGCCGCGTCGTGTCGATCGAGCGGCATGCCGCGCTGGCGGACCGCGCGCGGGCGGTGCTGGACGCGTTGGGGTACCCGAACGTCCGCATCCTCGTCGGAGACGGAACGCAGGGCCACGCCGCCGACGCACCGTACGACGCGATCCTGGTCACGGCGGGCGGTCCGGCGGTCCCGGCGCCGCTCGAGGCGCAACTCGCGATCGGCGGACGCATGGTGTGCCCAGTGGGTCCGCGCGAGGTGCAGGAACTCGTGCGCGTCGTCCGCACGGAGTCGGGGCTTGAACAGGAACGGAGCATCCGCTGCAGTTTCGTGCCCCTGATCGGCGAAGAAGGCTGGGAAGAGGGCACCCGGTGAGCGTGATCGAACTCGAAGACATCAACGTCGTCCGGAGCGGCACGACGATCGTGAATGGCGTGTCGTGGCGGATCGACGCGGGCGAACATGCGGTGCTGCTCGGCGCGAACGGGTCGGGCAAGACGACGCTGCTCAAAGTGCTCACGGGCTACGAGTGGCCGACGTCGGGCCGCGTGCGCGTGCTCGATCGGCCGTATGGCGAGTGCGACCTGCGGTCGTTGCGGCGTCACATCGGGTGGGTCAGCAGCGCGATGGAACGGCGATTCCTGCCACATGAAACGGCTAAGGACGTCGTCGGGACGGGGTTCGATGCCGGCTTCGGGCTCTACCGAGCGTTGAGCCGCACGGAGATCGCGAAATGCCGCGACGCACTCGCGCACTTCGGCGTTGCGGCGCTCGCCGATCGCGCGTTTGGACTGTTGTCGCAGGGCGAGCAGAAGCGCGTCCTAATTGCGAGGGCGTTGGTGTTGGAACCGGCGCTGCTCGTGCTCGATGAACCGTGCGCCGGACTCGACCCGGCGAGTCGCACCGATTTTCTCGACGACCTCGGCCGCTTCGCTGGACGGACGGGCGGCCCGACGATGCTGCTCGTGACGCACCACGTCGAGGAAGTCCGCCCGTGGATTCGCCGCGCGATGACGTTGCGCGCCGGGCGCGTCGTGAAACAGGGCAACTGCGACGAGGTGTTCACCGATTCGGTACTGAGCGAAACGTTCGACCGGACGTGCCGAATCGAGCGGGCGGGCGGCGAGTGGCGGCTCAGTGTGGGCGGCGACCCTCAGTCCGCGTAGGGCTGGTAGTTTGACCCGAGCGTCGAGGCGACGATCTGCTGAGTCTGGGCCTTCGTGAGGCCGGCCGCAGTGCATTCGCCGACCGCATCGCGCAGGTGCCGGCGCACCATGTCCTGCACCTCCGCCTTGCACCGCGCGCGGGCATTCTCAGCGACCTTGATGCCGATGCCGCGGCGGGACGTGATGAGGCCTTTCAGTTCGAGGTCACGTAGCGCTTTCGTGACCGTGTTCGCGTTCACGCCGAGCATGGCGGAGAGGTCTCTGACGGAGGGGAGGGTCTCTCCAGGCTTGACGCGTCCGGAAGCGATGGCGAACTGAACGTGGTTTTGGATCTGCATATACACGGCAATCGGACCACGCAGGTTAACGCGAAACAACAACTTTTCGGCCATTCCCGCCGCTCCTCCCAGAAGCTGAGCGACAATACAGGTTTGTAGTATGCATTTCAAACACGGTTACTAAACTACAAACCGGTTATCTAGCAGTACTAAAAACTCGGAGCGTCCGCGTAGCCAGCACGAATACGTCCCGGCTGGAAAAATGCGCTCCTAGAATAAATGCATTTTATGGATTTTCTCAGTGACCACGCAGTGCTACGAGGTTGACGGGCGCATAAACTTGGGGTGGTTTCCCGCGATCACGACCGTGATTTCGCCTTTCGTCTCGCGATCGGAAAAGCGGCTGGCGAGCTCGGACAGAAAACCGCGTTCGACCCGTTCAAACTTCTTGGTTAGCTCGATACAGATCGCGGCGCGGCGATCGCCCAGCGCCGTGTGCGCGTCGTGCAACATTTTTCCAATGCGATGCGGCGATTCGAACACAACCAGGGTGTGCGGCCTCCCTGCGTCCTCCAGGAAAAAGTTCACGCGCTGGCCCGACTTGCGCGGCGGGAACCCGAGGTACGTATAGCTCGACGTGGGCAGGCCGGAAACGACCAGCGCGGTCTGCACGGCGCTCGGTCCTGGGAGGACCTCGACCGTGTGGCCCGCTTCGATGGCGGCCGAAACGATTCGGTATCCCGGATCGCTGATCCCCGGCAGTCCGCCGTCCGAGCACAACGCGATCGTCTGGCCGTCCGCGAGCCGGTCGAGCAACTGGGCGCCGGCGCGGTCCTCGTTGTGCTCGTGATACGACACGACCGACGCGGGGCGGGGGATCCCGTAGCGTTCGAGGATTTTCGCCGTCTGCCGCGTGTCCTCGCATGCGAGGACGTTGGCTTCGCCCAGCACGCGCACGGCGCGATACGTGATGTCTTCGAGATTGCCGATGGGCGTGGCCACCAGCCAGAGCGTTCCCATTCGATCGCGTCCTCGCGGGTTGACGTGCGCGGCGTGCGGCTGCGGCGCGCCGGAACGATGGATTATACTGCGCGCTTCCCCGTGGAACGAGGCGCGCATGGAGAATTCTGAGATCGTCAAACTGCTGGAGAGCATCGCCCAGGTGCTCGAACTGGCCGGCGAGAACCCGTTCAAGAGCCGCGCCTACGAAAACGTCGCGCGGAGAATTGAAGGACTCGACGAAAGCGTCGCCGAGATGGCGCTGGCGGGGCGGCTGCGCGAAATCGAGGGCGTAGGGGACGCGCTGGAAGAGAAGATTACCGAATACGTCAAGACCGGCAGGCTCAAGTATTACGACGACCTGCGCAAGCAGTTCCCCGAGTCGCTCTTCGCGCTGTTCGACATCCCCGGGATCGGCCCGAAACGCATCCGGCAGCTCTTCGAGGATCTCAAGATCACGTCGATCGACGAACTAGAGGTGGCGTGCAAGTGTGGGAAACTAGAAGAGATCGGCGGATTCGGCAAGAAGTCCGAGGAAAAAATCCTCCAGGGGATTGAGTTCGTTCGGCAACAGCAAGGCCGGCATCGGTTCGACGTGGCGCATGCCGAGGCGATGCGGCTCAAGGAATTGCTGGCCGGGAACAAGGCGTGCCAGCGCGTCGAGGTGGGCGGGAGCCTGCGCAGGCACAAGGAACTCGTGCACGACATTGATTTGATCGCATCGGCGAAGGACGCCGCCGCACTGATGAAGGTGTTCGTCGAAGACAAGCAGGTCGTGCGCGTGACGGGCCATGGAGAGACGAAATCGAGCGTGGTGCTCAAGTCGGGGATCGCGGCCGACCTGCGCGTGGTGGACGACGCGCAATTCCCGTATGCGGTGATGCATTTCACCGGCAGCAAAGAGCACAACGTCGTGATGCGTCAGCGCGCGAAGGACCGCGGGCTGAAGCTGAACGAGTACGGTCTGTTCAAGGGCGAGAAGAACGTGCCGTGCAAGTCGGAAGAGGACATCTACAAGAAGCTCGAGCTGCCCTACATCCCGCCGGAAATGCGCGAGGACATGGGCGAGTTCGGACTGAAGAAGACGCCGAAGCTCGTGACGATGGACGACGTGATCGGCCTGTTTCATTGCCATTCGACGTACAGCGACGGCCGCAACACGATGGCGGAGATGGCCAAAGCCGCGCACGCGCTCGGCTATCAGTACATGACGATGACGGACCACAGCCAGTCAGCGACCATCGCGAACGGCCT
>CAYUZD010000204.1:0-6180 GCA_964449475.1 uncultured Nitrospirales bacterium | reverse complement strand
GCCGTCCACTGGCCGTTCAGCCGGTTGAGACTCGCGAGCCACGGCGCGCCGACATACGCGCTGAAGTTCGTGTCGCGGTAGTCGAACGGCGGCTCCCAGCAGAAATCGATCGGCGGAATCGACGCGGGCGGCGGGTCGGGCCAGATAAACCCGCCCACGCCGAACGACTTGGTGCCCATGTAGCGCTCGAGGAATTCCCATTCGGCGTACAGCGCGCCGCGCGGACCGCCGCCCGCGAGCACGAGATGCGCGCCGGACTCGTCGCGAAATGCGCGAATGATGAACCCGTCCGCGGACGGCGCATCAACGAAGAACTCGGGAAACGCGCCACGCGCGGCGTCGCCCATCCAGACGTTCACCGCGCCGGGCTGTACCGACTCGGACACTGTCGGCTCGAACCCCGTGATTTCGTTCCAGCGAACGCGAAACCTGCGCGCGGCCGTTGTGTCGGGATCGGTCTCGCCGCCTCGAACGACAATGTGCATCGCGCCGTATTCGGATTGATCGATCCAGATCGACCCGGCGGAGGCGTTGCCTGCGAACAGCAGCAACGCGGCGGCTTGGACACACGCGGACGTCATCGTTCCGTCGCCGGCCGCGATCGTTCGACTTCCGCGGTGCCGTCCGACCCGATCAACACGGAAAGATCCGCGAGGTCACGCACGTCTTCGCGGTGGTGCGTGGCCATCACGAGCACTGTGCCCACCGTCTTCAGTTCGCGCAGCGCGGCCACACCGCGTTCGCGCCACGGGTCATCGAGATGCGAGAAAGGCTCATCGAGCAGCAGCAGGGGCACTTCGACGGCCAGTGCGCGCGCCAATGCCAGCCGTTGACGCTCGCCCCCGGAAAGCCGCGCCGGCCGGGCATCGGCCAGCCCCGAGATGCCGAAACGTTCAAGCAGGTAGCCGATGCGGTGTTCGCGCGCCGAGCGGATGCGGACGCGGTCGCGCAGCACGAAATCGAGGTGCGCCTCGACCGTCATGTGCGGCCATAGCGCGAGATCCTGAAACACCATCGCCACGCCGCGCTTCTCCGGCGGCACTCCGCTACGGCCGGAATTCAGCGTACGGCCGTCGAACTCGACTTCGCCATGATCGGCCAAGTCGAGCCCCGCGAGGATGCGCAGCAGCGTCGTCTTGCCGCAGCCGGACGGACCGAACAGCGCGACCGCCTCACCCGCGCCCGCCTCGAAGCTGACGTTGCGCAACAGCCCGCGCGGGCCGAACCACTTGTCGAGGTCACGAACGCACAGGCGCGCCATACACCCACCGTAACGTCAGCCACGCCGCGCCCGCAAGCACCGCGGCCGAGGCTACCGTCGCCGCGACGAGAAGCAGCGACAGCCCCGCGACGACCGCGCTCGGGCCGTAGTGCATCAATGCGAGCAGCCGCACGGCGATCGTCGTAAACCCGGGCGGCGCGACGAGCGCGCTCGCGTCTGCCTCGCGCGCGGACAACACGAACACGACGGCCCACGCGAGCACGATCGCGGGCGCCGAGGCGGGCAGCGCGATCCACAGTTGCCGACGCCACGCGGGCACGGCGAATACCCGTGCGGCATCATCCCACGCGCGTGCCCGCGACACACGCACGACCGCGGACACGAGCATCGCCACGGCCAGCAACCGCGCGGAACACGCCAGCACGAGGATGGCGGGGCCGTCGTAAACGCCGGCGCGTGCACCGGGATGGTTCCAGGCGTCGATCAGCGCGATGCCCGCCGCGGGACCCGGTAACAGAAACGCCAGGGCCGCGACGAACGCGGCCGTGGCGCGCCAAACGGGCCGCGCGTTGCTTTGCATCGCGATGAAGGCGACGAGCACGCAGATCGAAGCGGCGGCCGTACCGATGCTCGCGCTGGCGCCGATTTCCGCGCCGGCGGTCGCCCATGCCTCGCGCAGCGCGTCGAGCGACTCCGCGCGGCGCACGATCGCGGCGAGCGGCAGACCGGCGGCGATCGCGAATATTGTCCACGACCCAACCGTGACGGCGCGGTGAAGTGTACGCGGCAAGTTCACGGGATCGGCGCCGACGCGCTCGCCAAGTGGTCGCGCCGCACGGCGCACATACGCAGCGATGAACGCCAACACCGAGAGGCCGACCAACATGGTCGGGGCGGATGTCGCGAGCGCGCGCCCGGGGTTGAAATTGACCGCGAACTGCGTGTGAATCTCGACCGGGTACACGGGGACCTGCAACAAGGACGGCACGGCGAACTCGGACAGGCTGAGCAGGAACACCAGCGCCACCGAGGCGGCGACGTACGGTCGCACGGCGGGGATCGCGACGCGCGTGAACACGGCGAATCCACCCCGCGCGTGGCGCGCCGGTCCAACACCGGACAGCGCGCTCGAGTACGCCGCGAGGACGACCGCCGCGGCGGGCAACGTGAGATATCCGGCGCCGAGCACCCACGCAGCGCCGAGTGGCGAGTAGATCCAGCCGATCGGCCCGCCGACCGCCTGTGCGGCGAGACTGCGCGCGCCGGTCAACTCGATCCACGCGATGGCGGAGACATACGGCGGCACGAGGAACGGCACGGCGGCGGCGCACGCGAGCAGCCGCTGGCCGCGCGTCCTGAGCCTGCCGAGTGCGAATCCGGCGGGAACCCCGAGCGCGCACGCGAACACGGCCGCGCCGCCGGAAACCGCAATGCTGTTCAGCAACAGCCTCGCGGACCGCGCGTCGAACTCGGGCCAAGCCGCGGACTGCGCCGCGCCCGCGACGGCATAGGCGAGCGGCACGCCGCAGACCAACGCGATGCCGAGCCAGGCCACGGCCCCCGGCGCCCACTGTGCGAATCGGTTCATGGAGCAAAATCGCGCTGTACGTAATCCATCATCGCGGGCATCTTAGCAGCAATCGCGTCGAACGAGATGGTCATCGTGTCGATGTCGCCCGTGCGCGGCACCGCGTCGGGCGCGGGCACCGAGTCGCGCAGCGGGATCTGCAGCGAGCGCGACGCGGCGAGCGCTTCCTCCGTCTCGGGGCGCAACAGGTAGTCGATGAGCCGCTTGCCCGCGTCCGGGTTCGGCCCGCCGCGCACGAGCGCGACGGTGTTCGGGATCAGCAGCGTACCCAGCCCCGCGCCGTCCGGGTCCTGGTCCGGCAACAACCACTTCACAGGGAATCCATCCAGCACGCCGCCGTGCGCGTCGTCGGTATCGGTCAGACCCCACGCGAATTCTCCGCGCGCGACCAGATCGCGCACCGCGGCGTTGCCCGGAAGAATCGCGACGCCGTTTGACTTCACTACCGCGAGAAACTCCCGAGCGCGGTCGTCGCCCCACTGCGCGAACCACGCCGAAACGTGCGTCGCCGTCGTTCCGAAGAGCGGGTTCGCGATGGCCGCGCGGCCCTTCCACTCGGGGTTGGCCAGTTCCTGGATCGATTGCGGCGGGTTCTGCACGAGATCCGTGTTATAAATGATGACCCGCGCGCGCGCCGCGAACCCGATCCAGTAACCCTCCGGATCGCGGAACGCCGCCGGGATGTCCGCGGCGGCGAGCGACGCGTACGGCTCGAGCACGCCCTCGCGCTTGAGCCGGATCGACTGCGCGACTTCGTTGTTCCAGAACACGTCGGCGCGCGGCCGTCCGCGCTCGGCCACCAACCGGTTCACGAGTCCCGTCGTCTTGGATGCCTCCGTGTCGTACTGCGCGAGCACGCGCAGGCCGGACTCATTCTCGAACGCGTCGAGGATCGGGCGCGCGAACATCTCGTCGTGCGCGACATAGACGACAACGGTCTCCCGCGTGTCCGGCGTGCACCCGCGCCAGCCTGCAACGACGCCGAGACACACCGCAGCGACGATCATCGCGGCGGCGATCCGGCGGGCGCGGCGCGCGCGTGCGTTGCGTTCACGAACCGCCACGAGTCAGCGGTCCCTCGCGCGGATGTTCCGGTAGTACCCGGCGGTCCACAGGTAAATGCCCACGGCGACCACGAGGAACTCGATGCAATTGACGCCCCACATCAGCAAAAACGTCAGACCACTCCGCATGCCCCAGTTCTGCTGGAAATATTCGTCCGCGGCATAGAAGAAACCAACGACGGGCGAGCTGAACGCGTAGAAAAGGTTCACCTCGCCGACGTTTCCCCTGAACAGCCCGCTCGCCATCGCGAGGACAAACGGCGCGCCGAAGAACAGGATGCCGCCGGCGATGAACGCGCCGACCACGGCCGTGCTCGTCCGACTCACGACGACGGACACCGCAAGCGCCGCGCTCACGGCCAGCACGGCGCACACGAACATCGATCCCTGCGCCGCGACGTAGAGCGGAACCGCCTCGCGCTGGATGGTTGCGACGAAATAGAGCGGCGCATTGCAGAACAAGCTCAACACGCAGACGATGGCCGCCATGCGCAGGCCCGCGATGTACTTGCCGCGGACGACTTCATCGGGCGTGAGCAGCGTGATCCGGAGCATGTCGGCCCCGCGCAGTTCGAGCTCCTTCGTGAACAGGCTCGCGCACATTCCCGCGCACAGCACGTTGATCAGCACCCAATGGATTCCAATTGAGGCGGGCAGGATCGTATCGACGTTGTTCAGGCCAGTTTCCATGAGAATCAGCGTGAGCACGGCCGACACCCCGAGCAACAGCAGGCCGACCGCGCGGATGGTGCGGCCCGATCCGACCGCACCCCACCAGATTTCGCGCACCGCCATCGCGTTGCGCCGATCGGGGATGGGCGGGCGCGGCTTGCGGCGGCGCCAGCGCCGTTCGCGCAGACGCTGACGCAGCGGGACGCGCTGCTTCGGCAGGGGCGGTGGCGTGCCGAACGATTCACCCGCGGGCAGCATCCGGAACTTGCGGCGCTTCACGCCTGCAACCGCGAGGAAGAACGCCACGAGGATGAGCGCGCACTGGTATCCGGCATGCGCCGCGAACGTGCCCCAGACCTGGCCGAACGACATCCAGCCGCCGAACGACGACATCGTCAGCACCGGGAACGGCGAGGTGACGGTCATCATCAGTGTTGCGTAGGGAAACGGCTTGTTAAAGACCATCATGGTGACGATCGTGATCAGTCCCGAGAGGATCGCGGTCGGCAGGCCCATGACGAACAGCATGCCGACATACGCGCTGGCGATCGCGGGGCCGGTCCGCTGCGCCCACGCTGACGCGGCGACGCCCACCATGCTGCACGTAAACGCCGTCAACAGCACGAGCGACAGCGACACGACAGTCTGCGCCCAGTCGATCCCGACCAGGAAATAGAGCGACCCGAACACCGGAAACAGCGCAATGATCAGGAGCAGATAGATGCCTACCGCGCTCATCGCCTTGCCGGCGACGATGGACGCGGGGCGCAATTGCGTGAGCGCGAGCAGCTCCCACGACTGTTGTTCGCGCTCGACGACCACGGCCGTGCCTGCGATGCCCGGAACGAAAAGTCCCGCGCCGATCAGCAGGTAGAACACGATGCCGGTCATCAATCCCGTCGAAATCGCCGACAACTGCGACCACACGATCGAGTTGCTCGACGGCCACGACGCCGCGAGGATCCACAGGACGATCAGCATGACGACCAAAATCGTCACGAACGACCGCACACGGCGGAGTTGCGTGACGACTTCCCGGCGCAACAACGCGCCCAGGGGCAGCGCGGCGCTCATGGGTCGCGCATCCGTTTGCGGGAGAACAGCACGATCGAAGCGACGAGGAGCGTCACAGTGAAGGCGGACCAGACTGCTGTCCCGACTGACCAGTACAGATACGCCATCAGGCCGTCACCTTCGTGAAACCTGTACATAGCAATAACTAGCGTCAAGATGGGTGAGAGCATGAAGAAAGGCTCGTCTTCGCCAGTAGGAACGATCTGGCGAACCGCAAGATTCATCGCAAACGCCAACCCGACGAACACCACCGCCGACGCGAGGTAACTGCACACAATCGCCGTGAGCGTCCTACGCAGCACCGTCGAGAAGAAGATCGAGATGCTCAGGGAGAGCGCCGCGCAGACACCCAGCGTCACGTACGCCATCGCCACGGGCCGCCAATCGGGCCGCACAAGGAGCGCCGTCGGGATAAGGGCAACCAACGACGCGGCAATCATCGGGATCAGCGTGAATGCCGCCGCGGAGAATTTCCCGGCGATGATGTCGCGCGGGCGCAGGAGCGTGATGCGCAGCATGTCCAGGTTGCCGAGTTCGAGTTCCTTCGTGATCGCGTTCGC
>CAYUZD010000203.1:0-6183 GCA_964449475.1 uncultured Nitrospirales bacterium | reverse complement strand
GTCAGGTGATCGCTCAACAAGTGGATGACGTTGAGCAGGAATCGCACGGCGACGTGTTGATGCAGGATCTCGTTGATCTGCGCCTCGTCGAGCGTGAAGAGTTTGACCTCCGTCGCGGCCATGGCGGACGCCGACCGGGGGCGATGGTCGATCGCGGACATTTCGCCGAAGGCGTCGCCGACGCGGCAGCGCGCGATGCGTTTCTCGTCGTTGAAGATATCAACGGTGCCGCTCATCACGATGAAGAGATTGCTGCCCGCCTGACCCTTGTAGAAGATGGTCTTGCCCTGCGGGAAGTGGATCATTTGGCCACGGTGCAGGATGTCGGAGATTTCCTGCGGCGAAAGCCCCTTGAACAGGGCGATCCGCTTGGCGTACCGCTCGTATTTCGAGTAGTCCTGCATCGCGTCGCCTCGCGCCCATTCTAACACCGCTTGCAAGGCTCTGTATCCTCCGGCGGGAGGCGGCCGCCGACAAAAGTGGAAACTCTGCCTAACTAAATTCTTGGGTCCACGCCCCCGCCTGCAGGAGAGGCTTCGCCGAGCCGTCCGAGAGTGTGGCCGTCACGTCTACGTCCTCCGAACTGATCATCATGTCCGTGTGGACGGCGGACTCGTTGCAGCCGAGCGCCAGCGCCTCGTCGCGGCTGAGGCCGGTGCCGTCGCGCAGGCAGAATTTGTACGCCTGCCCGATCGCGATGTGGCACGCGGCGTTCTCGTCGAACAGGATTTCCTGGTAGATGCGTCCCATCTTGAAGATCGGTGAATCGACGCCAACCAGCGCCACCTCGCCCAGCCGCCGCGCGCCGTCGTCACTCTTGATGTACTCGGCGAACGTCTCGCCGCCGTTCGCCGCGCGGAAGTCCTCGATGACGCCACCCTCGAACTTGACCGACAATCCCTCGATCATCTTGCCGTTAATCATGAACGGGCGCGTGGCGCGCACGTGTCCGCTCGTCGCGCGGAAGTCGGGCGTGGTGAATACTTCCTCCGTCGGCAGGTTCGGCTCGAACCAGTGGCCGCGCGGCGTTACTTCCTGTCCGCCCTTCCACACCGCGCGGTCCGTCAAACCGACCACGAGATCCGTGCCGGGGCCGAGGAACCGGATTTCGCGGATCTTCATGTCCGTCAGCAGCTTCGCGCGCGCCTGCAACTTCTTGTTGTGTTCCTTCCAGAGATCGAGACACGCGGGCTTGTCCGCACGGCACATCGCGAGAATGTCCTGCCACAGTTTGTCGCCGGCCGCCTTAGGCGCGAGTTCCGGGTACACCTTCTTGCCCCAGAGCGGCGTGGCGGCCGCGGCCACGCACCAGTGCACTTTCGCCTTGCCGACGCCGTCCTCGAAAAAGTACTTGATGGCCTTCTGCCGACTCAGCGCGGTGGTTTGCACTCGCTTGGGGTCGGCGGACGCCAGCATATCGGGATACTCCATCCCGATAATGCGCAGGTTCGCGGCCTCCTGATCGACCAGTTCGGTGAATTTTGCTGTAATGTAGCCGGGCACAAACGTCAGGTGCTCCGCCTCGACGCGGTCCATTCGCAGCTTGTCCCCGCGCGGGTCGTGCAACGTTATGTCAACAAACTTCGCACCGCGCGCGTAGCACTTGTCCGCGACGAGTAGCGCGAACTCGCGATGGATGGGTTCGGTGTTGATGTGGACCATTTGTCCGCGTTGCACATTCAATCCGTGCGCGGCGATGAGTTCGGCGTACCGGTGAAAGTCCTTGTCGAATTGATCCAGCGTCATGCGCGGATTTCCCTCAATCACCCTGGTTTCGGTTCGGATGGTAACAGATTTCACCGGAACCGGCAGGCAAGAAAAGTTTGAGGCGGGCGCGACGGGCGCCCGCCTCGGAGGGAGGGGAGTAGAGCCTGACGATCGAGCTATTCGGAGCGCAACGCTACGATCCGCGAGACCTGCCCGTCGAACACGCTGAGCAGGGTCACGCCGTCACGCGATTGCGCCAAAGCATCCTGGAACTCGCGCATATTGTTCACCGGCTGGCGGTTCACCGCCTGCACGAGCATGCCGGATTCGAGGCCCGCGCGGTCCGCCGGCGAGCCGGGTTCGATCTCCGTGATGAGCACGCCGGTCTCGGATTCGAAACCTTGCCGCTGCGCCAACTCGGGCGTGAGATTCTGCAGGCGCAGGCCGAGCTTGTTGTTCATGCCCGGCACCTCGACGGACGCGGTCTCACCGTTCTCGCGCTTGCCGATCGAGACGTCGAGCGATTCGCGCTTGCCGTCGCGCAGGACCAGTATCTTCGCGGCGGAATCCGGCGTGGTCTTCGCGACGAGGTTCCGTAGCGAGCTGGCGTCCTTCACCTTCTCGCCGTTGTACTCGAGCACGATGTCCTCGCGCTGGATGCCCGCCTTGGCCGCGGGGGAGTCCTCGTTTACCTGCGCCACGATTGCGCCGGTGTTCGGTTCGACTCCGAAGTAATCGGCCACCTCGGGCGTCAGGTCCTGCAGATAGACACCGAGGAACCCGCGCTCGACCGCCTTGCCGGCGATGAGCGTCTCCTTCATGTCCTTGATCATGTTGATGGGAATGGCGAACCCGATGCCCATGCTGCCGCCAGTGCGGCTCATGATGGCCGTGTTCATTCCGATGACCTCACCGTCGAGGTTCAGCAGCGGCCCGCCGGAGTTACCCGGGTTGATCGCCGCGTCGGTCTGGATGAAGTCGGCGAAATCCGTGATGCGCACGTCGCTCCGGCCCTTCGCGCTCACGATACCCTGCGTGATCGAGTTACGCTGGCCCATCGGATTGCCGATGGCGAGCACGATCTCGCCCACGCGCAGCGAGTCGCTGTCGCCTAGCGCCAGGTAGGGCAGGTCCTTGCCGTCAACCTTCACGATCGCGACGTCCGTCGGCGGGTCGGTGCCGACGACTTCGCCCTTGAACTCGCGGCCGTCCGGCATCTCGACGGAGATGTGGCTCGCGCCTTCGACGACGTGATTGTTCGTCAGGATGTAGCCGTCCGGCGAGATGATGAATCCGGATCCGGCACCGCGCCGGAACTGCCGCGGCATGTTCGGCTGGCGGTTGCCCGGTTCGCGGAACTGCGGGCCGAAAAACCGCTCAAACAAATCGCCGCCGGGAAAGTCGAAAGGCATTTCGAACGACGCGCCCTTGACTTCCGCTTCGACCTGCACAAACACGACCGCAGGCGAGGTCCGCTCGACGATCGAGACGAACGCATCGCTCATGTTGCGCAAATGTTGAATCCCCGCGTCGCGGTCGGCCGCGAGCGTCGCGCGCGGTTGCGCCGCAACGCCCAGCGCGACGACCAGGGCGCACGCAGTGAGGGTCGCGACGACCCCCGTTATCCACCTGATGTTCTTTCGCATAGTTCCACATTCCTTCCTGGGCCATGGACGCGAAAGCAGTCGCGCCCCTTCAATGTCACATTCCCCGAATTCGGGACCCGTCATCGGAGAGCAACCCGCATGCCCGATGTAACTCCTTGGGAATATTGGGTTTTCGAGTGAGAGGCGCACCCGAAATGAGGCATCCCGCCCGGATCGAGGCGTAACTGGCTGCGCGAAGCGTTGCGTGCTTGGGAGCTTGGCCAGTTTGTCCTGTTCGTGTGCTCCGGCGTCCTTCGCCGAGATCGGCCCCGTTCGACGCGAACGCCAACTGGAACGCGATCACTGGAAAGCCGATCGCGAACCAGATTGCCTGAAGGAAGCCGAGCGGCGATCAAGGTCTCCTGAATAGATGAGCCGAAAGATCGGCGGCGGATGACCGTTACCGAGATTCGCTCATGTTTTCGACGTCGCGCCGGACTGCGCAAGCTGCGCGGCGGCGTAAAGAGTATATACACGTTACCAGCAACAAATTTCTTGCCCTCGGGTAAAACTGCTTGTATTGTGCTTCAAGTGTTCGTGTATATACACGGCTTTATCCAGGAGGAGAGTCCCATGCGAAGTGTCATCGAAGTCGCGGTAGCAGCGGTCCTGACGATCTCGGCGGCGTCCGCCCAGGAGGTGTACAGCATCGATCTTGACGGCGCGCAGGTGCCCAATGCGTCGTCATTCACAGGTTCCGGTACAGCGACGCTCAATAACTCCGAGACGCAACTCACCGTCTCGGTCACACACAACATCCCGAATGGCAACGTCACGGACGGGCACATTCATCGCGGAGCCGTGGGCGTGAACGGACCGATTGCGCTGCCCTTCCCGGGCCAGGGTGCGAACCCCATTAACGAGGTCATCGCGGTTGATGCAGCGGACGTCCAGGATCTGCGCGACGGGCTGTTCTATGTAAACATTCACACGTTTGCGTTTCCGTCCGGCGAGATTCGTGGCCAGCTCGTCCGCGTGCCGGACACGGATCAGGATCTGTTACTCGACATCTACGAGACGGATACGGGCACGTTCGTCAACGAGACCGACACGGGAACGGATCCGAACAATCCCGACACGGACGGCGACGGCGTGCGTGATGGCGTTGAAGTTGAGTTAGGCTTCGACCCAAACAACGCGCTGAGCTTCCCGCTTCTGCCGCTTCAGACCTCGCTGGTGCTGGCAGTAGTCGGATCGATGATCATTGGCGGCAGTTTCATTTTCTACCGCCGACGCTCGAAGACCTGATTACGCGCTGCCTCGAGGCATAGCTAGCCGCCGGAGCGATCGTGTCGAGGTCGCTCTGGCGGTAGTTTTCCGTCGGGTCTATGGTCCATCTGGCACCCGCTGCCGCCGCTTTGCTACGGTTGAAGCCCACCGGTGTTCGGAGTCCGACCATGATTCGTCCGCTTTCCCTTCTTGTAGCAGCCGCGATGGCCATCCACACATCGAATGCGGTCGCACAGGCTACGTTCAAAGCCGGCGTCGCCTCGCGCGACATCACGCCGCAGGCTCCTGTGCCCATGTGGGGCTACGGCGACCGGCATGACGCGTTGAGCGACGGCGTGCTCGATCCATTGTTTGCCAAGGCCGTCGTGATCGAGGCCGGTACCGACAAGATCGCAGTCGTGGGCCTCGATCTCGGAAGGTCTCCGCGGCCGGACTCGATGGAGAAGATCCGCAAGGCCGTGATGGACAAGGCGGGCGTGAACTACCTGATGCTCGTCGGGTCGCACACGCACCACGGCCCGGTGCTCGAACTCAAGGACGAGCCGGGCAAGGGTCAGGGCAAGTTCGACGACGCGGTGAAGTACGTCGCCTGGCTGGACGAGCAACTCATCGATTGCATCGTCGAGGCGGCGAAGAAGACGAAGGACGCGCGGATCGGCTGGGGATCCAAGCACGTAGACCTGAACCGTAACCGTCACACGAAGCTTGAACCGAAGCCGCGGGACACGGAACTCGCGGTCATACGCATTGACGACACAAAGGGCGATCCCATCGCCGTCCTCGTTAATTTTGCCGCGCACCCGACGAACATCCCGTCCGAAGTGCTGAAGTTCTCCGCGGAGTATCCCGGTGCGATGCGCGCGGTGGTCGAGAAGGAACTCGGCACGTTCTGCGCGTTTCTGCAGGGGGCCGCCGGCGACATGTCGTGCCAGAAACCGGCCGAGGCGAACGACCACGAGAAGTTCGGCGCGTTGCTGGGGCGCGAAGTGGTCGAGATCGCGCGGGGGATCGAAACGAAGGCGCCGGAGAAGCCGTCGATCCAGTGCAAGGACGAGGACTTCACCTTCAAGACCCGGCTCGATTTCACGAATGCCTTCATCACGAAGGGGTTCGAGAATGCGTTCTTTCCGGAACTCGCGCACGCGTTCCAGGACTGGGTCGGCAACAACGAATTCACCGCGCACCTGACTACGGCGATGATTAACGGGGAACTCGCACTTGTCGGCGGATCGGGCGAATTCTTCTGCAACCACGCGATCCGGTTGAAGGAGCGATCGCGCGCGCCGAAGACGCTGTTCCTGGGGTACTGCAACGGCCACAACATGTATTTCCCGACGATCGAGGCCGCGGCCGAGGGCGGTTACGGCGGGGACGCTACCGTGTCCTGGGTCGAGATTGGCGCGGGCGAGCGCATGATGAACCGCGCGCTCGAGAACATATACAGAATGATGGGTGCGTACCGCCCGGCGAGCGTGGTCACGATCGGCCTGCGCGTGATCGCGGGTCTGGCCGCGGCGATCGGGCTGGTGACCGCGTACGTCGTTTTTCGGACCGTGCGGTGGACGCGGCGGCGATTCCGCGCGAGGCTTGCAACGGCGAC
>CAYUZD010000202.1:2744-6195 GCA_964449475.1 uncultured Nitrospirales bacterium | reverse complement strand
GATTGCACTGGAGACCGGATCGACTTTTGTGGGAGTGACCCCGGACGGTTGGTCTGTTCTCGAATTTGATGCCGACCTAGCCGAAGGGGCGATTCTCGATCGGCTAAAACGGGCCAACGGCATCCAGGAAGTCAAGGCAGACGACGACCAGTCCTTCGAGCGGGTCACGACGTTCGTCGCGATACTTGAACAACTCCAGGACGCCGAAGAGATCGAGCGCTTCGCCGACAAGCAAATTCTCGATAGAAGGAAGAACAACTTCGTCCGCTTCGTCTCAAGAACCGGGTTATCACCCGGAGACTTTCGAGAAATCGAGGCCTTTGCGGCGAAGCGGCCCGTTAGATACGTAAGCCCCATCTTCCCACACCACCTTGTTCCACACCATCAGGAATCCGAGCCTGGACTCTGTGCCGACCTTGATAACTGGGGCCTACGTGACATCGGCGCGACCAGCCTGCGCGCGAACGGACGGGCATCCACCAATGTCAGGGTGGCCGTAATCGATACAGGCGTAAAGCTCGGACACCCGAATCTTGCTGATAACGTCCGCCCGGCCCTCGAATACGACGTGTATTCGCAAGGCCGGAACCGGCCGGAGGATCTCGACGGACACGGAACTACCTGCACGGGTGTCATCGGGGCGCGCAGCTCAACCTTAAGCGGCGCGACCGGCGTTTGTTGGGACGTTCCCATCATGGTAATTCGGGCGTTTGAGGTTCACAATCGATTACCACTCGGCGACGTACTCGAAGACGCCATAACGTGGGCCATCTCAAACGGAGCCCGGGTGCTCAATTGCAGTTGGGGATCGTATCACAAGGATCCGATGGTCGAGCAGGCGATCAGGGCTGCGCGAGATGGCGACATCCTTGTCGTTTGCGCGGCAGGAAACCATGGCACGAACAACACGAAGTATCCCCTTTTTCCTGCGTCGTTGAACTACGACAACGTCGTCTCGGTCATGGCGATTGATTGCATGGGTGCGAAATCGGGTATCAGTAACTACAGCAACACATGCGTTCACATCGCGGCGCCGGGAGTCAGTATTCGCAGCACGACGATCGATCCCGCTGGCGACGCGTCAATCGACGGCACTTCCATCGCTGCACCGCACGTGGCGGCAGCGGCGGCCCTCGTCTGGGAACGCTATCCCGGACTCTCGGTTGCTCAGGTGAGGGAAACGATATTGCGAAACTCCCCCTCTCTGGGACCGCTTCGGCAATACTGTATCGACGGTCGAAAGCTAGACATTTCCTTTCTGGATGTGCCGCCGATCTCCGCTTCGATATCGAGTTCTGCGTCTTCTGGCTCCGGCGAGCGGGCCACCGACTGACCCGGAACGAATCCCGCCCAGGCATTTCACCGGATCCGGTGTCCGTGACGTACTCTGCAGGCGATCAAATGACGACCCGTGTGGCGAGGACCGATGCGGATTCGCCGTGTTCACTCCTTCCCCTGCCGCACCCACTGTTCCAGGGTCCGCGGCGGCTGCGGGACCTGAACCGGGATCGTGTAGCTGTCCGCCGTGACGGTCCCGCCGGCGCGCTGGATGATCTGCTCGGTCATTCGTTGGCACGCGGGGATGAGCGTATTGAACGAGTAGTCCGTGTACGCAAACCTGGTATCGGCCATCGCCGGGATGCCGGCCGCCACGTCGCCCAGCGCCTTGTACCCCTTCATGCAGCCGAGCACGCCCGCCGCGTTGGACGGGTTACAGTCCGCGTCCTGGCCGCAACGGGTCGAGATCTCGATCGTCTTGAGGAAATCGCCCTCGCCGTACAGCAGCCCCATCACGATGTACGCGCCGTTCAGTTTCGCGTCGATGTTGAACGGGTCGCCCGGCCCGCAATCGACGTCGTCCTGCCATTTGTCCTCGATCTTGCGCCACGTAGCAAGCCAGTCGTCCGGGTGCTCGGCGTGCCACCGGATCACGTCGGAGATACAGGCGTGGTACTGCGACGCCTCGGGGATGCACGCGAGCCCCGCGCGGATCACGGCAAGTACATCCTCGTGCTCGAAAAATGCCGCCGCGTACATGCCCGCGACGAACATCCCGCCATACACGCCGTCGCCGTAGTTCATGATGTGACCGAACACGTTGCAGAGCCGGTTCGACTCGTGCGGCAGGCCCGGACTTAGAATACCGAAGAGGTCCGCCTCGATCTGGAAGTCGATGTCGTCCGCGTGCGCGTTGAAATCGGGATGGCCGGACAACGGCGGCATGATCCCGGCGCGAATGTTGTTCCGGCCGAACTTGTTCGCGTGCCACAGTTCGTACTGCGACGCGCCGAAGGCCTCGCCGGCCTGCGCGAACGTGATCCCGAGCCCGTGCCGCTCAAGCGCCTGCAGGAACGTCATTTCGACGTAGCAGTCGTCCTGATCGATCGCGCCGGTAACGCGCTCCGGCGTCCAGGGCGCAATCGGATCGAGGATGGGCTTGCCGTTCGATTGGAACTCATACGGCGCGCCATAGGTCACGCCGATCATCTGCCCGGCCCACGCGCCCCGGCACCGGTCGAGGTAGTCCTCTACCGAAAGGGTCCGGGTCTCCCCCGCGCCCAATGCCGCCACCAATACCGCAATCGCGAAATGATTCATGCCTGAAACTCCGCTTCACCCACCAGTATCGATTACCGCAGGCGGCGAGTATATCCGACGCTGCGCCGTTGTCAGCGTTGCGTTACATGCGCGTCCCACGGGTGACGTTTCGTCAATCGTGTATATGCGCCACGCTTGACTCGCGTCCACGTGGCGGGATAGTTTACGGTCAGCAACGCGCTGGCCCGACCCTACCCGCGGGCACGGCGAATCGCGCCGTCCTCCTCTCGCGGTACCCATCCCAGAGGCGACCCGGAGAAAGTATGAAAGGCTCCGATAACTCGAAAGTCTATACCAGCGGCGATGTCGCCAAGATTTGCGGCGTGTCGCCCGATACCGTATCGCGCTGGTTCGACGTCGGCCATATCGACGGGTACCGGCTCGGCCCCGGCGGCGATCGCCGGATCCCGCATCAGGCCCTGCGCGAGTTCATGATCAAGCACGGCATCCCGCTCGATCGGCTGGACGAGACCCGCCAGTGCATTCTCGTCGTCGACGACGAGCCGCAGTACCTGAACATCATCCCAGCCGCGTTGGCCGCGCTGGACGGGTTTGACATCATCACCGCATCGACTGGCTTCGACGCCGGCGCGCTCGTGGTCGAGCGGAATCCGCGCGTCATGATCCTCGATATCGGCCTCAGCGACATGGACGGCCGCAAGGTCTGCGCGCGCGTCAAGTCCCGGCCGGAAACGCAGCACACGCGCGTGCTCGCGATCTCGGGCGTGATCTCCGACGCGGAATTCACCGAGTTGCGCAACCACGGGTTCGACGATTACCTCAAAAAGCCATTCCCGATCGACAACCTCGTCAGCCGCGTCCGCGAACTGATCCGCCTGCCCGACAACAAGGT
>CAYUZD010000202.1:0-2644 GCA_964449475.1 uncultured Nitrospirales bacterium | reverse complement strand
GTTTTGTCCAAACTGAGAGTGAGAATGCGATCGCCCGCGGGGTTGAAACGGCAGGTCAGAACGTTTTGCGAGTGTCCGACGAGTTCGGCGAGGGCGCTGCCGTCCCGGGCATTCCAGATGGAGGTGACGCCCGACAGGCCGCCGGCGGCAATCAAGCTACCGTCGGGCGAAAAGAAAACGGGGAGCATGGCGGAGTCTTTTGTGGTGATGCGCGGCAGCTCGCGGCCGTCGCGCAGGTCCCAGCGATAGATATCCGGAGACACTGTAGTGGCGACCAGCATGGTGTCATCGGGAGAGACGGTCGTGGTGATTATTTGTTGTTCGGCAGTGAGTGTAAACCGTTCCTTGCCGGTTTGCGCGTCCCACACTTTCGCCGTGGTCTCTTGATAGCCATGGGTCACAATGAGCGTGCCCTTCGGGCTGAAATTGTTCTGCGATGGATAGGCCTTGAGCCCCGGCAGCGTAAACAGGGGCTTCAGGGTGGCGGCGTCGAGCACCTGCGCCTGCGTGGTGCCGCCGGCCAAGACGATCCGCGTGCCGTCGGGGCTGAAGTGGCCCCGCGAGAGCAGCGACGCCGCGAGCCGCGCGAGCGGCCCCTTGACCCCGCCCGCGAGCAGCTTTGGAATCCCTGACTCGAACGTGGCCAAGGGTTCGATCGAGTCTATAGACCACAGTGCATAGTGTCCGTCGTAGCTGGACGTGAGCCAGCGGCTGAAATCCGGCGAAGGCTCCAGTTCCGTGATGCCGTCCGTGTGGCCGGTCCACCTTTGGATCATGGTGCGGCTATCAAGATCCCACGCCCTGACGCCGCCGTTCAAATCCGCCGACACGATGTGGCGGTGAACGGGGTCGAAATGCGCGACGAAGACTGGCGCCGATTGGTTCATGGTTGACCCGCCGAGCCCGGCTTTATCGGCTGCCGCGAAAATGAGGACCGAACCGTCGGCCTGCGGGGCGGCGATGTAGGCTCCGTCGGGGCTGAGCGCCAACGCGTCTATACCTACGAACGAGGTGAGTCCCCGGATAATTGTGGTGGAATCTGCGTAGGTAAGGCCACCCTGTTCAAGATCAAACGAAACGATTCCGCCCAGAGTCCCTCGAATAAACGCGGCGGTCCCGTCCTGGCTAATCACCAAATTGCGTGTCCACGGACCCTGCGTAATAAACATTCCCGTGTTCGGCCGTTCCCGTCCCGTCTCGACATCGGCGACAAGATGAAGGGACTCTTTGGGGTTATAGGTAATCAGGAAGTCGCCCTTTGGAGACAAACGCGTGGGGTTCGACCCGGCTGGAAGACGGAGCGTCGGTCCTTGGGTGATTGCCCCGGTGTCCGTATCAACGAGAAGAAAACCGCCATTACCGTCGGCCAGCATGACGTGAGAGCCGTCGCCGGTGAAGCCCATTATGCTGCCGTAGCGATAGCCTTCCGCATCCACGATCGCCGTCGCCCGATCCAGAAGCCAGACTTCCCGGCCGCTTTGCACATCCCATCCGCGAATGGTTCCATCGAACGAATAAGTGATGAACCGGCGGCCATCCTGCGTAAATCCGGCGCCGAGAAAGCTTTCGGCATGACCTTTGCCGCGCGATATTTCTGTGCCGGTAAACGCGTCCGTGATGATTAATTCGAGGTCGTCCGAAATCGCGAGCAAGCGCCCATCGTGGCTAAAATGGACGGTCCTGCCACTAGTGGATCTCCCCGCTCGGCGCCAGAGTTCCTGGTTGTCCATCCACCGCATGACGCAGGTCACTCCGTCCATGCCGTGGGAAGCGAGTAGGGTCCCGTCGGGCGAGAACGCCACGGAGCTGACCATTCCATTGTGTGGTTGGAGGGCCCGGAGCATGTACGCCCGGGCATCGCGCCACCGGGCCGCGGTGGAGAGTCCGTCGGGCGTGACCGCCGAGGGTGCTTCTGTATTCTCCGAGGGCCACGCCGAAAGCACGAGGTTGCCCCATTCCCATCCGCGATGTTCCGGCGCGGCGCGCGACAGAATCTCTTGCGTTTGCCTGGAATCGGTGCGATCGCGCGCGGCCTCCGCGAGCCGAATGTCCGCCACATACGCGCGGTACTCGGCGTCCTTGCGCAGGCGGTCGCTCTCGGCCTTGGCGGCGACGGCTTCGTCGCGGGCGCGCTCGGCCTGCGTTTTGGCCAGTTCCATTTCGGCGGTCGCGCGTTCGGCGTCGCGCCGTGCGCTCGATTCCTGCCGGCGCAACCCGGCCTCGCGCAGGGCGGCGACGCCGACGGCAATCGTGATGAGCACTCCGATGGCGGTGGCCACGATGAACTGCTGGCGGCGGCGGTGCGCCTTTTCGGCCTCGACGACCAGCCGATTCTCACGCTCGCGCGCGGTGCGGCGTTCCGGGAGCGAGCGCAGCCGCCGGGCGAGGTCGGTCGCGCTGGCGAGCCGGCGCGCGGGGTCGCCGTCCACGCACGCGGCGATGTCCTCGCGCAGGAGCTGATCGGGCACGCCGCGTTCCCATCCGGGTGCGAGCGAGCGCGAGAATTCGCCGCTGACGACTTGATAGAGCACGACGCCAAGCGCGTAGATGTCCGAGAGGGTCGAAGCCGGCTTGCCTTCGATGAGCTCCGGCGCCATGTACATGCGCGTGCCGGCCCCGGAGCTTGGCGTCGAGGAAGACACCA
>CAYUZD010000201.1:0-6250 GCA_964449475.1 uncultured Nitrospirales bacterium | reverse complement strand
ACGCTGCCGACTTCCTCGAGCGTGCGCGGGTAGCCGTCGCCCAGGCCAAAGCGCAGGCGGAGCACCTTTTCCTCGCGTTCCGTGAGCGAGCCGAGGACTTCGTCGAGCTTCTCCTGGAACACGCTGAACGCGGTGGCGTTCGCGGGGGACTCGGCGGCCTTGTCCTCGATGAAGTCGCCGAACGTGCTGTCGCCGTCGTCGCCGACGGGCGTCTCGAGGCTGATGGCCTCCTGCGCGATTTTCATGATGCTGCGCACCTTGTCGGTGGACATTTCCATCGCGTCAGCGATTTCTTCGGGCGTGGGCTCGCGGCCGAGGGACTGGACGAGGCGGCGCGTGGTGCGCACGAGTTTGTTGATGGACTCGATCATGTGTACGGGGATGCGGATGGTGCGCGCCTGGTCGGCAATGGAGCGCGTGATCGCCTGGCGGATCCACCAAGTCGCATACGTGCTGAACTTGTAGCCGCGCTGGTACTCGAACTTGTCGACCGCCTTCATCAGGCCGATGTTGCCTTCCTGGATGAGATCGAGGAAGGACATGCCGCGGTTCGTGTACTTCTTGCCGATGCTGACGACGAGGCGCAGGTTGGCCTCGACGAGTTCCATCTTCGCCTGGTAAATCTTCTCTTCCTTGATGTTGATCGTGTCGATGAGCCGGGAAATCTCGTCGGCGTTCAGCCGCGCGTCGCTCTGGATCTGGTCGATTTTGCGTTGCGCCGTGAGGATGCGGCGTTCGGCGTCGAAGAGGACTTCCTTCTCGATGCCGATACGGTCCGCGGCCTTGTTGCTCCGGCGCACCTGCTGCGCGGCCTTGTGGATCTCGGCGGCGGGCATGCCGATCTCGCGCTCGACGCGATCGATTTCGTCCATGGAGGCGTGGATGCGGCGCTTCAGGCCCTTGATTTTGCGCGCGATCTTCATCATTTCCTTCGATTTGAGGTCGAATTCGGTGATGATGGCGGCCTGCTGCTTGCGGATCGCGTCGATCTTCTTGCGGATGTTGGCTTCGCTGCGCGCGGAGAGTTTGGTGCGGCGGGTGCGCTTTTCCTGGGCCTCGGACTGTCCGCTCAGGACGCCGAGCTTGTCCATGAGGTCCGGCAGGCGCTTGACGAACTTGTTGTGGTCGCGCACATCCTCGCTCTCGGTGATCTGCGCGAAGTTGAGCCGGCCGGCCATGATGCGCGCGGCGAGCATCTGGATTTCCTTGATCGTATACGGCGTGCTGAGCAGGACCTCGGTCAGCTCGAACTCGGCCTCCTCGATACGCTTGGCGATCGCGACTTCCTGGTCCTTCGTGAGCAGCGGCACGCGGCCCATTTCGCGCAGGTACATCCGCACGGGGTCGTCGGCGCGTTCATAGCGCGAATGCGCAGCGTCGCGGCGGACCTCTTCACGGCGCGCCTGCTTCTGTTTGCGCTCGTGTTCCTTCTGCGTCTCGGCATCGAGCCGGAGATCGTCCACGACTTCGACATCGACGTCGCTCAGCGCGACCATGACCTCGTCGATCTGCTCGGCGGACGCGTCCTCCGGAAGAATCTGGTTCAAATCGTCATACGTCAGCTTGCCGGCCTTTTCCTTGGCCAGCGCGATCGCGCGCTCCTTGCTCGAATCGCCGTTGGACTTGGGCATGCCCTCGTCGTCCGCGGCGGGCTTCTTGGCGCGCGCGGCGAGCTGGGGCTGTTTCGTGCCCGCGGCCGAAGCGGCCTGCAAGCTGCGTGTCTTCGTGGTGGGCATGGCACTCCTCTGGCCGGCGCGTGCGCCGGTCCGTGTTGCTGCATTCCGTAGCGACTTCATTCGTCTGTCCCGCTCGTTACTTCGGCTCGCGCGGAACCTCTATCTCTCAGGCGACCTTTCGCCATTCTCTCCGGTACCGCTCGATCTCTCCGTTCGTCTGCGTAATCTTGATCGTCAACTCGTCGATCTCGGCGTCTTCACCACGCATGCGCGCCTTGCGCATCGCCTCCTGCAGCGCGGCAAGATCAGCCATTCGGCACCGGATTTTCAAATCCAGCACGGTCTGCGCGATGATGGACTGGGCGCGCTCGCCGGCTGCTTTCGGCGCGGCCGCCGCGGCCGACGCGAACAACTGCCGCGCGGCGTCGCTTTCCAGCGCCTGCATCGGGTCGAGCCCGGGGCACTCGGCCAGCATGCGCAGCACATCCACCACCGGAGTATGCTCCAGGTGGAAATCCACCAGTTCCCCCCACGCCTGCTTCGCCCGCTCGGGGCTCTCCAATAGAATGGAAACAAACTCGCGGTCGTGGGCATTCACGACTACCGCAGGAACGGCCTGCTCCATTTTGGCGCGTTGCTGACGGCCTTCGACGAACGCGCGGTATGACGCCTTGCACCGAAACTCGTCCAAGCCCAGTTCCGCCGCGATCGTCTTGACGTATTCGTCCTGGCGCAGCGGTTCGTCCAATACCCGAATGACCTCGAATAGTTCCGTGGCGACCTGCGAGCGGCCTTCGATCGACTCGAGGCGGCGCGCGTTCATCCGGGCGTAGAACGGGACGAACCCTGACGCCTCCGCGATGTGGCGGCGAAGCGCTTCGGCGCCGTACTTGCGGACGAAGTCGTCCGGGTCGAGCCCTTCGGGCAGCGCGGTCGCGCGGACGGCCAATCCTGCGGCGGCGAGCACACTCACGCTGCGGAGCGCCGCGCGAATCCCGGCTTCGTCGCCGTCGAACACCACGATGACGGTCTCGGCGTACCGGCGGATGGTCGCGGCTTGCTCGTCGGTCAGAGCGGTGCCGCAGGGCGCGACCGCGTTCTCGACGCCGGCCTCGACGCAGCGCATTACGTCGAAGTAACCCTCTACGAGGACCGCCTCGCCGGACTTGCGCATCGCGTCGCGCGCTTCGAACAGACCGTAGAGCACCTTGCCCTTGCGGTAGATGGGGCTCTCCGGCGAATTGATGTACTTGGCGGGATCGTCGCCGAGCGTCCGGCCGCCGAACGCGACGATCTTTCCGCTCACGTCACGGATCGGGAACATCACGCGATTGCGGAACCGGTCGTAGAAACCGTTCGGGCCGCGCTTGGCGAGACCGGCGGCGTCGAGGGTATGTTCCTTGATCCCGGCGCGCCGCGCGGCGTCGGCGAGATGGCTCCAGCCGTCCGGGGCAAAACCGACGCCGAAGCGATCGATCAGCGTCTGCGGCGTGGCGCGGCGTGCGAGATACTCGCGCGCGACATCGCCGCGGCCTTCGGCCGCAAGATGGCCCTGAAACTGTTTGGCCGCAAAACTCATCGCCTGGAAAAGAGCGGGACGTTCGTCCGCATCGCGCGCGTCCTGTCCCGAGTACGAGGCCAGCTTGATGCCCGCGCGATCCGCTAGTTGCTGCAACGCGTCGCGGAAGGTCAGGCCGTCGATCTCCTGCAGGAACGTCAGCACGTCACCGCCCTTTTCGCATCCGAAGCAATAGAACGTCTGGCGCTCGCGGTTGACGTGGAACGACGGGGTCTTCTCACGATGGAACGGGCACAGAGCCTTGAACCGGCCTCCGCCCGCCGGCTTGAGGTCGAGGTATCGGCTGATGACGTCTGCGATGTCGGAGGCCTGTTTGACCTCTGACACGTTATCTCGCCCGGAAGCTGCCACCGCCAAGACTTTCGACCCGCCTCGCGCTACTTACGCCGCCATCATGCAGACCCGCGCCGAGTCTGCGTGGATCTGTTCCAATTCAGCGCCGGACGGGGCCTCGAAATTCCAGTATAACATGAAAAGGCCGCCAGAAAGTCGCGAAAAGGGTAGACCCTCCCTCGGAGGTGTCAAATCAGCCGAAAAAATAGCATATCCGTTCCCGGCGTTCAACTCGTCCGCTCCCCCGCTCCCGGTCTCGGCTATTTGCCGTAATCCTCGAGCTTGTACGGCAGTACGTCCGGTATGACGTTCACGTCCGTCGTGAATTTGAACGGCTCCGCGCCGCCGCTATCGTAGACCAGTTCAACGAAATACGCCCGGAAGCCTTCGGCGGGCGCCTCGACCGTCCCGACGTAGGTGTTCCCCTCGCCCTGTTGGAGCGTTGTCTTGGTCCAGGCCCTGCCGATAACGTCGAGCCGGAAATCGCGCGCGTTGGGGTTGGTTGCCTGCCAGAGGTTGACCTCGCGGGGCTGATCCTCGACCGTCACGCGGATGGGACCGTTTTGCTCGAGCGTCCAACTGAACTTCGGCCGGGCGGCGCCGTCCACGATGCTGCGGTAGAACGCGACCATCGAATCGCGCGCGTCGGACCCGCCAAGGTCGTGCTTCGCGTTCTCGACGTAGCGCAGGTATTTCTCGCCCGGCATGTCGGCGAAATAGTAGTGCGAGTTGTCGGGCAGGAAATACTGGTCGCCGGACGCATTGATGACGTACTTCGGCATCGACGCGACCTTCTCGCGGCCGAAGTAGCGGTACGGATCCTCGATGTCGAGGATCGCACTAAATTCCGGCGAGCCGAGCTTGTGCGGATAGAGCGAGTGGCGGACATAGTCGCCGAGGGCGGGCGAGAAGAACCCGTAGGCCTCGTAGTGGTGGCGCGTGATGGCTTCGGTGTTCAGCGCGTCGATCACGATGGGCATGATGGCGACGACGCGCGGGTCCATGATGCCCGTGAGCCACGTTGTCCAGCCGCGTTTCGATCCGCCGGCGACGACGAACTCGTCGAGCTGCGGCCCGCCGGACGCGTCGGACTTCATGAACTCCTGCATGGCGTCCATCGCGCGGACGGCGCTCTTGACCATGGCGAGACGCACGAGCCACTCCTCGTCGCCCGTGATGATGAACTTCACGCGCGAATACGCGATGAGGTCGTCCTCCTCGCGCGGCTGCTTGCGCGAGTCGGCGAAGTAGAGCGGCTGGTTGGGCACCATGCCGAGTTCGGCGACGACGGTCTTCGTCCCGAGCGCGAGCCCCATCGCGCGATCGGAGACCCGGTCCGGTGCGGGATTGCCATTCTCGCCACCGCCGATGTAGAGCAGCGCCTTGTTGGATTTCGCGCCGTCAGGCTTGACGATGGTGAGCCAGTGCGTCCAGACGGGGCGATCCACTTCCTTCTCGGAGCGCCAGGTCTGCGACGTCAGCTCGAGCACCCAGCCGCGGTAGCCGTCGCCGGTGAGTTCCTTGGCGACCTTCCAGCCGTACACCGCGTCGGGCTTGGCGAGGTACCGGTCGAGCGCGGTCTCCTGCGGCGGCTCGGCGGCGGCCCAAATCGCCGCAAACGCGAGGACCACAGTCATTCCCAATCGATTCCAATTCCGCATGGTTCGCTCCAATCCGTTCAATCGTGTCATTGTCGCAACTTGTCGCTCCGCCACTCCTGCAATTCCTGCGGCGTCATTTCGAGGCGTTCATCGACCGCAGTGGAGGGTTCCTCTGCTGCGGACGCGCGGTCGGCGGCGATCACGGCGTAGGCCAGACCAAAACCGATCAGCGACAACACGATACCGAGCGCCGCGCGGCCCGCATCGGCGCGGAATTGCTTGCCAAGAACGCCGACGACGCCCCAGATGAATGCGAACACCGGGAACACGAGCATGGCGTAGACCGCAGGGAACGCGTCGTCCCACGGCGTGTCGATCCGTCGCAGATCGGGAAACACGTACAGCGCGAGCATGAACACGACGCCCGCCCCGCCGGTGAACACGCTGTACTTCCATGGCGGGGTCGACTTGCGCGATTCAAACGGCTTGTGTTCGTCGTCCGGCGCGGGACCCGAGAGGTGCTGCGGCGCAGGCGCCTGGCCGAGTTCGACCCAGCCGTCGCCCGGCGGCGGCGAGTCGCTGCTGCTTGTTGTGTTTGGCATGTTCACTCTCCTTGCGAACGCCGCGCGCGGCGGTCAGAAATCGAGATACGGATCGGTCGGCGCGTCTTCCCAGACCAGGTCCTCGTACAGCGGGTCGCGCGGGTAGAACCAGTAACGCGGCATGTAGCCGATGTCCGGGTCGCGGTTGCCGCACCACGGCGGCGTGTTCATCCGCGTCGTGTTGTCGTAGACGTTCGCGCGCAGGAAGTCCACGAAGTCCGTCGTGTACGGCAGCGAACTGAACGAGAAGAACATCCACTCGCCGAACTGGTTGGCGCGCGGCGAGGTCGTCTCGCTGTACTTCTGGAACTCGACGTGGCCGTCGAGGTACAGGACATTACCGCCGACGGGCAGGTGAGGAACGCGGACCAGCCCTTCGACCCACATCGAGTCGAACAGCACGGGGATGCGCGATTCGCTGACGAAATCGCTGCCGGCGTCGTTGATGTCCCGGATGAA
>CAYUZD010000200.1:0-6264 GCA_964449475.1 uncultured Nitrospirales bacterium | reverse complement strand
CGGGCCTTGTCGGAGGCGAGGTAGAGGACGGCGTTGGCGACGTCTTCGGGTTCGATCCAGGGGACGGGGAGGAGGTTTCCGGCGGAGGCTTCGGCGATTTGGGCGGGGGTCTTGCCTTCGAGGGCGGCGAGACCGTCGTTCATAGGGGTGTTGACACCGGTGGGGTGGATGGAGAGCGCGCGGATGCCGTGCGGCGCGAGTTCGATGGCCCAGGATTTGGTGAGGCCGGTCAGGCCCCATTTGGACGCGGCGTAGTGCGAGAGGCGGTTCATGCCGCGGAAGCTGGCGATCGAGGCGTTGTTGATAATGACGCCGGCGCGCTGGCGGATCATGACGGGGATCACGCTGCGTCCGACGAGCCACGCGCCCTTGAGATTGATGTCGAGCATCGCGTCCCACGCGGCTTCGGTGAGTTCGTGCGACGCGCCGTAGAAACAGATGCCGGCGTTGTTAAAGAGGATGTCGATCCGGCTGAATCGCGCGACGGTTTCGTTGACGGCAGCTTCGATCGCGGTGGCGTCGCGGACGTCGCCCGCAAACACCAGCGCTTCGCTGCCCGACTTCTCGATTTCGCGCTGAAGGCTCGCGAGATCGTCCTGCGTGCCGAGCGCGTAGCCGGGATACTCGATCTGGCGCGCGATGTCGAACGCGACAATGCGCGCGCCCGCGGCGGCGAGCGCCAGCGCGGTCGCGCGGCCCTGGCCGTGCGCGGCCCCGGTGATGAACGCGACCTTGCCGTCGAATTCCCGGCTCATGCGCGGCGCGCCCCGTGCGGCGCAGCGGACGCGTCGCGGTAGGCGTACAGATACTCGTCCAATTCGACATCGAGCGCGTTGTTGATGACGTTGGTCGCGATCATGAGCGCGCCGAACGCGGTCAAGGCGACGATCTGCTCGGGTGCGAACTGCGCGGCGATGCGCGCGTACACGTCAGCCGGCACGCGGTTACCTTCCCGTGCGATGGCGCGGCCGAACGCGACGACGGCCTCGCCGCGTGGGTCGAGCTTCAGCGCGTTGGGATCCTCGCCCCAGTCGATGAGGATGCGGCGCATGTAGGTCGTGCAGATGAGGCAGTCGCTCTCGACGGAAACGGCGTGCGCAAAGACAATGGCGAGCCGCTCGCCGAGGAACGGCTTGACCGTGTCGAACAGCGGGTACCACTCCATCAGCGCGCGGTAAGACCGCGGCGAGTGGAGGAGCGTGCGCTTCATGTTCGTCATGCGGCCCCAGCGCGCCACGCCCTCGTCGAACGCGGCGCGGGCGTCGCCGGAGGTCGCTTCGTACTCAAGCGGCGGAATTCTGGGCATCGGGGTGTCCTTTGATAGTGCGCGTCCAGTCGCGACGCGAAGGATACGTCAGCCCAGTGCGATCGCCAAAGCGGGGACTGCAAAACTTAGTGGCATAGACAGAATCCATGTGATTGCGGGGATTTACTGGCGCAATCGCGCGGGGATACATTCGTGTATCAAGCATTGGAGCGTCCTACGTCCGCGTAGGGTGATTTCGGCGACTCAGAACGCTGCATCTGAGAATCGTAATGATTGGCGGGCGAAACACGCGCGATGAGCGTCTTGGCATATGCGTTGCTCTTATCCCCGCGTCGGCGCTGAGCCGATCAACTGAGTGGCCAGGAGGACCGAACGCCAAGAAGGTGCGCAACAGGACACGAGACGTCATTGGGGCCGCCGCGTCGGGCGCTGGCGGCGGCCCCGGACGCTCGGGCCGGCGCGGCGAAGGGTCGCCCGCTCAACGGACTTTGACAATTTTATCTCCCCCCGCGATCGATTCCGGTGCGAGCTCCGCCCATGCCGCATCTCTCCTCTCTGCCTGTGTCGGGATCGAAGCGGGGGGAGACATGTTTTTCCGCGGACGCAAGGCGATCGGCGGACGAGATCCTTCGCGTTGCTCAGGATGACAAGCAACGGTTTGTTTGCCGGGTGGAACGGTCGGGGGATATAGTACGCGCCGGTCGGAATCCTGAGGAGGCGGCGCCGCGTGATTCGCAGCATGACGGGCTTTGGCAAGGCGGCCCGCGACTATCGCGGCGACGCGGTGTCGATTGAACTCAGCGCGGTGAACCACCGGTTCCTCGACGCGTCAATCCGGCTGCCGTTCGAGTGGGCCGCGCTGGAAACGCCGCTGCGTGAGGTCCTGCGCGAGCGCGTGTCGCGGGGCAAGGTGAACGTGTCCATTTCGCGGCGTCGCGCGAATGGCCAGGTGTCGCGGCTGCGGCTCGACAAGGGCCTCGCGGAGCAATACATCCAGCTTTCCCGCGAATTGGCCCATCTCATCGGCTCAGACGAACGGGTCTCGCTGCACACCATCGCGCAGTATCCCGAGATTTTCACCGCGGACGGCGAAGACGAAGATCTGGACGGCGTCCGGCAAATGTTGGCTGCGCTGCTCGGTGAGGCGCTCAGCGGCCTCGAATCCATGCGCGAGAACGAAGGCCGCGCGCTCGCGAAGGATCTGCGTGAGCGGCTCGCGTCGATTCGGACGTCGCTGGCAGAGATCGAGGAGCGGCTGCCGGTGCTGAACCAGTTGTACGCCGAGCGGTTGCGCACGCGCGTGCAGGAACTGGCGCAGGACGTGGCCGTGGTGCAGGAACGGCTCGCGCTCGAGGTCGCGCTCGCGGCGGAGCGCGGGGACGTGACCGAGGAAGTCGTACGGCTGAAGAGCCACCTGGACCACGCCGAGGAGTTCATCGCGGGCGACGAACCGGCGGGCCGCAAACTGAACTTCCTGTCGCAGGAGATCCAGCGCGAGATCAACACGCTCGGGTCGAAAGTGCGCGACACCGAGGTCGCGCGGCAGGTGCTCGAAATGAAGTCCGAACTCGAGCGGTTCCGCGAGCAGATTCAGAACATCGAATGACCGCGCCAGCCGACCGACACGGACTCTTGATTGTGGTGTCCGCGCCGTCGGGCGGCGGCAAAGGCACGATCCTGCGGCGCGCGCTCGACGCCGATCCCCGGCTGCGGCATGCGGTGTCCGCGACGACCCGCGCACCGCGCGAGGGCGAGGCCGAGGGCGAGCATTACTACTTCGTCGACAGGCGGACGTTCGAGCAGTGGATCGCGGACGGGCGGTTCGCGGAGTGGGCGACGGTGCACGGGGAGTTGTACGGGACGCTGCACTCGGAACTGGACCGGTTGCGGGCGGCGGGGCGGGATGTGGTGCTGGAGCTAGACGTGCAGGGGATGCGCAGTATCCGGCGCCAGCGGCCCGAGGCGGTCACGGTGTTCATCGAGCCCCCGTCGGTGCGTGTGCTCGAGGAGCGCCTGCGCAAACGGGGCGATCTCTCCGAGGCGGCGCTGCAGTTGCGGCTGAGGAACGCGGAAGCTGAAATCGCAGCCAAAAATGAGTATGATTGCCGGATCCTGAACGACAACCTGGACAGTGCGGTCGGGCAGTTTACGGCGTTCGTAGCGCAATCCCGCCGCAAGGCGGAGTAGCCCGGCCCGCGTCCTTTTTCGTGTTAAAATGAGGGCACTATGGAAAACGTTCTCGAACACATGAACCACCTCTCGATCGACGACTTCAAGCACGACGGGAAGCCGATCGACAGCATGTACCGCCTCGTCATTCTCGCGTCCAAACGCGCGAACCAGTTGGGCAAACCGGACTCGCGCCTGCTGGTGTCGCCGGTGTCGCGCAAGCCGGTGGTGACGGCGCTGCACGAGATTCTCGACGGCAAGGTCTGGTACCGGACCGGCGCCGAAGGGGCCGATGAGTACGAAATCGTGTAACGAGGTCATCCTCGGCGTCACCGGATCGATCGCGGCCTACAAGGCATGCGAGGTGGCGTCGCTGCTGGTCAAGCAAGGCGTCCGCGTCATTCCCGCGCTGAGCGACTCGGCGCAAAAGATGGTAGGCGCGGCGTCATTCGAAGGCATCACGGGCACGCGCGCAATCACCTCCATGTTCGACTCGAGCACGAACGCCGAGATCGACCATGTCGCCGTGCCGTCCCGAGTGGACCTGGTCATCGTCGCGCCGGCGACCGCCAATGTCATCGCGAAGGCCGCGCACGGCATCGCGGACGACTGGCTGACGACGGCGCTGCTGGTCACGCGCGCGCCCATTCTGTTCGCGCCTGCAATGAATACGAACATGTACCAGCACGCAGCCGTGCAGGTGAACATGAAGACCCTGCGGCAACGGGGCTGCCATTTCGTTGGTCCGGATTCAGGCGTGCTGGCGTGCAAGACCGTCGGCGTGGGACGGATGATCGACCCGGCGTACATTGTCGAGACCGCGCTGGCGCTCATGCACCAGCGGAACGACCTCGCCGGAATGCACGTGCTGATCACTTCCGGTGCAAACTACGAACCGATCGACCCGGTGCGGTTCATCGGCAACCGGTCGTCAGGGAAGATGGGACATGCGCTCGCGTGGGAGGCCATCACGCGCGGCGCGAAGGTGACGGTCATCAGTGGGCCCGCGCAGGTCGCGCCGCCGACGGGCGCGCATGTAGTGCCCGTGCAGACGGCGGTGGAGATGCGCGACGCCGTGCTGCGGCACCTGCCCGAGGCGGACGTCATCATCGGAGCGGCGGCCGTCGCCGATTACCGGGTGGAATCGCCGGGGTCGGCCAAACACAAGCGCGGCGGGGGCGGGCTGACGCTGAAACTGGTCGAGAACCCCGACATCATCGCCGAGGCGGCCTTGCGCAAGCGGGACGACCAGATGGTGATCGGGTTCGCGGCCGAAACGAACGACTTGATCGACAACGCGCGAGCGAAACTGCGCAAGAAGAACCTCGATCTGGTCGTCGCGAACGAGGTGGGCGTGGGCGACAGCGGGTTCGGCGCGGACACGACGCGCGCGAGCTTCGTCCTGCCCGACGGCACGGTGGAAACGATGCCGTTGGTGAGCAAGTTGGAACTCGCCGAACGGTTGTACGGCCGGATCCTGCGCCTGCGCGCGGCGCACCGGTCCGCGGCGCCCACCGGCGCATAGCGGGGGATTTCGCGAAGCACCGGCACGGTCAACGCGGGGGAACGATGCACGAGAACGCGGAACAACTCACACTGGAATGGATTCCGGGTACATTCGCGGTGACGCGATATCCCGAGGACGCCGTCATCCCGCCGTGGGCGCTCGATTCGCACGCACTGATGACCGTGACACGCACGCGGGATGCGTTGTCGATCATCGCGCCGGAGAAGGAAGTGCCTTTCAACGTGAAGAGCGAGCGCGGATTTGTCGCGTTGCGGATTCGCGAGCGGCTCGACTTCAACCTGTTCGGCATCGTCGCAAAACTGACGCGCGCGCTCGCCGACGCGGAGATTCCGATCCTCGCCGTGTCCACCTATGACACGGACATTCTGCTGTTCCGCAAGGAGCACCGCGTGAAGGCGATCGAGGCCCTGGCCAAGGTCGCGGACGTGTCCCGGCTCGTCAAAAAGAGCGCGTGACACCGGGCGCCGGCCCCGGTAGTATTGGCCGATGCAGCGCGGCCAATCGAGGGACGGCTCCTTGAAATCATCCCCAGATCCCTTCCGACCCGCCGAATACGACGGCGAACGCGACATGGACGCGTTCTGGGCGGCCGCGATGCCTGAATCCGAACCGGCCCGGCGGCGATGGTATGTGCCGGCGGCCGTGGTTCTCGTGGCGCTGAGCGTGCCGTGGTACCGCGCGCCAGGCGTACTGGGTGAACTCCACTTCGGCCTGCCGGCCTGGGTGTGGGTGAGCCTGCTGTGCACAGCCGGCATGTCCACCCTGACGGCAATCGGCATCCTGCGATTCTGGCGGGACAAGGACTGAGCCGTGCGCGAACTCGAACTGGGCGTCGCGCCGCTCGTCGTCCTTGGGATTTACCTCGCCGTGATGATCGGCATTGGTTGGCTCGGCCGGGTCAGCCGTAGAGACGAATCGCTGAGCGACTTTTATCTCGCGGGGTCGTCGTTTGGCGTCGTCGTGCTATTTCTGACGTTGTTCGCGACGCAGTACAGCGGGAACACGCTGTTGGGTTTCGCCGGGACCGCCTACCGGCAGGGCGGCACATATGTCGTGAGCGTCATGTTCATGGTACTCGCGATGACTGTGATCTCGATTTACGGTCCGCGGCTGTATCGGTTGAGCCGCGCGTTCGGGTACGTGACGCCGTCGGATTTCATCTACCACCGGTTCGGGTCGCACGCGCTCCGGGTCGTGTGCGTGCTGCTGCTCGCGTGGGGCCTCGCGAACTACATCCTCGAGCAACTCGTCGCGATGGGCCACGCGCTCGAGGCGTTCTCCGGCGGGCGAATCTCGTTCA
>CAYUZD010000199.1:0-6277 GCA_964449475.1 uncultured Nitrospirales bacterium | reverse complement strand
GGACCAAGAGGTCGGAGGTTCGAATCCTTCCGGGTACGCCATACCCACCTCTGATGTCGCGCCCGTCGATCGGTTCAGAGGATGAGGCTTCGGACCGGCGCCAGGTTCAGCCCCATGGTTTCCGGCACGAGTTCCGTGCACAGTCGCAGTCCATTGCCGCTGTTCGTCAGCACGACGAGCCCGTCCCCCGATTGTACGTACACGGCGGCGAAGTGCTGGAACAAACCACTCCAGTTTCCCCAATGCCAGAGCGCCGTCCCCTTGCGCGTCTCGATCAGACCCCAGCCCAGACCCCATGAGACGCCGCTGCGCACTTCGACGTGCGACTCGATCATGTCTCGGATCGTCTCCTCACGCAGCAACGGCTCCGCGTGCCTCCGCGGCAGCATCGCGCAGACCAGTCGCGCACACTCACCCGCCGTCGAATACATGCCGGCCGCCGCATTGGGGTAATGAAGCTCGGGATACAGCTTCGTCACGTGTGTACGCCATTCCTCCGTGCTCACGCGGAACCTCTCGTTGAACGTGATTCCCGGCTGTCCTTGTGCGTCGTAACCTGACGCACGCGCGTCGCCGTATTCGTCGCGCCACGTGAAGCTGCTCTTGGTGAGTTGGAGAGGCCCGAGTACTTCTGCCTCCATCAGATTTGCCAGTCCCATGCCGGTAATACGCTCGACCGCGCTCTGCAGGAAGTCGAAACCCAGCGGCGAGTAGCGGAAGCGCGAACCGGGATCGAACTGCAATTCGATTGGCTTGCCCTCCTCGCGCCCAGGAGGCAAGCCGGAAGAATGCGACAGAACCATGCGCGCCGTAATCGCCTGCGCGCGCTCGTCCTCGATCGGGAGAGGAGCGCCCAGGTACTGCGCCAGCGGAGCATCCAGATTGATCAGGCCGCGCTCGCGGAGTCTCAAAACGGCGCACGCAAACGCCGGTTTGCTCAGCGACGCGACCTCAAAGATGGTATCCGGCTCCATCGCCGCGTTCGGATCCAGCGCGCGGCAGCCGAAGGCATCCACAGACTCGATATCGCCGTCCCGGATGCGCGCCACGCACAGCCCCGGCACGCGAAACCGTTCGAGCAGCTCGGCGATGCCGCCGGACTCCGCACCCCAGGCAGAGCGACTGAACGCATGGCAGGCCGCCGCCACGCCCGCAAGGAATGTTCGCCGGCTGACTTGAAACGTGGCGAGCGTAACAGCCGGCATCCGACGTCCTCCGCTGAATTGGACGCGACATGACGCCGAAACGTTGCTTCGCTCGCCATCTCACTGCGCCAGCAATCGCTCCAATGCCGCGTTCATCGCCGCCGGCGCGTCCAGCCCTACCCAGCACCACGAGTGCTCCGCAATGAAATTCTCCGCCACCGCCGCTTCGCTCGGGATGTATCCCGGAGCGGACTCTCCGTATCCCGCGACCAACACGGTCCGATCGGGCCGAATCCGCTGCACCGTCAACTGGTACTCGACAAAACTCTCCGCCGGCATCACCACGAACATCGCCGCGCCGAAATCGACCGCGCACAGATCGATCGTGCGCCCGGCCACGCGCGCCGCGCGCCAGCTCAGCCCCATCGCGGCGAGGTTTCGATCGAACGTCTTCGCCGCCGCATCGTTCAGGATGGCCCGTTGGTCTGTTTCGGCAAACCCGGACGACTCGCGAATCGGCAAATCGAGCGGCGCCGCTCGGAACGTCACGCGCTCTAGCAGACGCCGTTCCGTCGCACGCCACGCCGCCTCCATCCCATCGAACAACCGCCCGGCCAGCTTCTCCCGTTCCGGTTCGCTCCCGTCGTTGTATTTCCCGGCCACAACGTCCCCGCTGCATCCCGAGAAATACAGGTACGGCGTCCCGCCGAGTTCCGCCTGCATCCGCGCGCGCGCCATCCCGACGAAATCGGCCGACACGCCGCCGCGGCCGTAGTAGCTCATCGGATGCACGGCGTACGCCGACATCCCCGCCACCGGCGTGTCGCCGTCCCAGAAGCTCAACGTCCGCACGTTCGGATCGACCAGCCCCTCTGGCGCTTCGCGGATCGCGGCGTCCGGCGCGGAACTGTTCCGCGCATAGCGCACGGTGCCGTCTTCCGACACCACGCGCCGGTTCGACGCCACGCCGCGCACTTCCGCGACCCCCACGCCGTAATGGGTCACGTGGCGCGCACTTTTGACCGCATTCCCGAGCGCCTCCGCGGATTTCGCAATGCACTCGCGCACGAACCCCGGATCACACAGCGAATTCGTCAGTCCCACGCCATCCAGCAGTTCCTGCGCGCCGAAATCCGCCACCGGTGTGTCGTGCTGGTGCACGGCCGCAAGCAGCACGCGCTCGCGCGTCGTGCCCGCCGCGGACGCCAGCGCGTCGCGCCACGCGTCATACGCGCCGTTCCGGATCTCGCACCAGTCCACCGCGACCCACAAGATCGGCGGCTCCGGTCCGAGCAGAACCACACCGCGCGCGAACAGCCGATCGACGACATCGCTCGCCGGTGCGATCCCGCCGCCCATCAGCGCATGGCCCAGCGGTACCGTGACGTCCGTCTCGAACGTCGCCACGCGGTACGGCGCCGTTTCAGCGGCGATCGGCGAAACCGCGACGATCATCGACGCAAGAGCAAACGCCATCCGTCTCACGACTCGTCTACTCCCCCGCCAGCGCGTTCGGCGTCCGCCACAGGATGCGACCGATCTGCGTGCGGCCCGCCGCACCGCGCGCGCGGGCGTCGTCGCTCCACACACCCTCCGACACCGTCACCCACGACTCGCCCGGACCGACGTTGCACACGCCGAAGTTGCCGAGCTCGCCGCCCTGTTCGGGGATCACGACGCGCTCGGTCGCGCGCACCACGCGTAGCGTCTCGATATCGACGCGCCCAACGAACAACGGCGCGCGGTGCCGCACGATGTGGTCGTTGTTCGCGCCGCGGCGCGTGTACACGAGGTACAACCCATCGCTGTGCATCAACCAGTGTTGCTGCGTGTTGTAGCTCCCCAGTTCGGCCCCGTCGTCGAACGTCCACGGCCGGATCGGCGCCCACCGCCGCCCGTCGCCGCTGGTGGTCACATACGCCTTCTCGTCGTTTCGGAGCGTCAGGTAGTACGTTCCGCCGAGCTTCGCCAGCGACGGCTCCACCAAACCGCGCTGCACGTCAAGAGATAGTTCGTCGCCGTGGCCGATGTACGACAGCGTCTCGCCGTCGAACCGGCACTGCAGGACGGTCGACCGGTACCGCGCATCGCCGCCCTCGGAAAAATACACCGGTACAAGCAGCGTCCCGTCCGGTTCGACGAGCCACTGCACGCACCCCGGCGTCGTCAGGTAGAACCGCCCCTCCGACTCCGGCATCTCCATGAATCGCCACGGCGTCCAGCGCCCCTTCGCCGGGTCGTACACTGCGTACGCGGGTGCGTGCGACTGAGGCCTGTCGTAAATCTGTTCGCCGTCCTTGTACCGCACCTTCACGCCGATCGCGATGAGCCTCGCCGTCGGTGCGTGCCAGCCCGGCGTCACGTCGCACACCGCCTCGATCACGTCCGCCGATTCCCGCACCCAATCCAGCTCGGGACGTAACTCCGGCGCGGTCCACGTTGCACCGCGGTCGCTGCTGTACATCACGTGCAGGCCCGAGTAGTAATCCGATTTTTGCAGGTGCTTCTGGATCGTCATCACCACGCGACCGCCGCCACCCGGAATCGACGCCGCCCGCGGGTGATACCACAGCCACTGGCCGTCGTCGTGCGTCAGCAAAGTGCGCACGTCGATCGAAAACGCCGGATCGTCCGCCGCGCAAGCGAGACCCATCGCGGACGTCACAACCCACACGATCGAGGCGACGCGGCGCGTCCGGTCCGCTCGGCGAATTCGCAAGCTAGTCATCGCCGCCAGTTCGGCTCGCGTGCGCAACCGATGCGCTCCAGTTCCTCGTTCAGCCGCGCGTCGAGGGTCTTGAACAGGTCCTTCAGTTCCTTCGGCGCGTCGGACACGTTGATGCGCGCTTCCACGTTGCCCGCTTCGGTCGTTGTGTAGTAATCGCCGATGAGATTCTTGGTTTCATCTGGGTCGGCCACAATATCGTACAACTCATACCGGTCGAACACGCCGTGGTACCGCATGTACGCGTACTGGTCCGTGCGCAGACCGAGCACGGTCGGCGTCTGCGGAAATGCCCGCTCCCAGAAGTACGTGTACGCAAACGCGTCGCGCCACTCCGCCGCCGAGTCCGCCAGCAGCGGGTAGAACGACCGGCCCTGCACGGTCTCCGGCACCGGCACACCCGCGGCTTCGAGGAATCCCGGACATATGTCCACGTTCAGCACCATCTGCTGCCGCCGCTGGCCGCCCGCGAATAGTTCCGGGCAGTGCGCGATCATCGGCACGCGGATCGACGCTTCGTACATCGTCCGCTTGTCGATGAGACCGTGCTCGCCGAACTGGAACCCGTTGTCGGACGTGAACACGATCAGCGTCGATTCCAGCAGCCCCAGCCCCTTCAACGTCTCCACGATCCGGCCCACGTTGTCGTCCACCGATCGCAGCGTCTCCGCGTACCGCCGCGTGAAGTCGTCGTACTCCACCGTGTGGTGGTACATCCCGTCCACGCCGTGCCACGTGTTGCGCTGCGCGCGCACCCACGTCGGCTTCCCTGCGTAGTTCTCCTCCGTGTCCGCCATCGTCGCGGGCCGCGGATACTCCCGCCCGTCGTAGCTCCCCTCGTGGCGCTCCGCCGGCACGAAGTCCGCATGCACCGCCTTGTGCGACACGTAGAGCATGAACGGCTTGTCGTGCGGCCGTTGCAGGTACTCCACGGCGAAGTCCGTGATCCGGTCGGACGTGTGCCCCTTCGTGTTCCGGTACTCGCCATTCACGTTGAACCGCTGGTCCAGGTACACGCCCTGTCCGCGGAACGATACCCAGTGATCGAACCCGGGGCGCGGCTCGTTGCTGTCGCCCCCCATGTGCCACTTGCCCACGAACGCCGTCTCGTACCCCGCCTGCTGCAGCAAGCGCGGGAAGGTCGGCGTCGCGGGGTCGAGCGGCGTGCTGTTGTCGAGCACGCCGTGACGGTGCGCCCACTGGCCCGTGAGGAACGATGCCCGGCTCGGCGAGCACAGCGACGTCGTCACGAACGCGTTCTCGAACAGGATTCCGCCCTTCGCCAGGTCATCCAGATGCGGCGTCTCGAAGTACGGGTTCACCAGCCCCAACGCGTCGAACCGCTGGTCGTCGGTCAGGATGAACAGAATGTTCCGCTCCGCCTCCGCCGCGCCGCACACCGCCACAAACGCCAGTACCGCAACAAGCCGCATCGGATTCATCCCCTCACCAACTGTCAACCTGAGCAAGAGCACCCGTCATCCCGAGCAAAGCATTTGTCATCCTGAGCAAAGCGAAGGATCTCTTCAACCGTTCGCCCACCTTCCCGCCATAATCACCCCTCACTCCTGCCTCAAAAACGCCAACAAATCCGCCATCGCCTGCGCATCCAGATCCACCGTCAGGTCCTCCGGCATCAGCGAGATCTCCATCGGCCGCACCGACTCAATCTGTGACTTCAGGATCGTCGGCGCGCTCCCGCTCATCCGCAGCGTCACGCTCGTCGCCGTCTCCGCGTCCAAAATCCCGGAAAAAAACCGCCCGTCGTTTGTCTCCACGTCGTACGCGACGTATTGCGGATTAATCTCCGCGTTCGGCTGCGCGATCGACGTCACGATCCGCGCCGTGTCCCAGTCGCGCACTCCGGCGAGTTCCGGCCCCACCTCCTGGCCGAATCCCTTGTGGCGGTGGCACGTCGCGCAGCGCTCCAGGAAAATCGCCAGGCCCTTCGCGGCGTCACCGTCCAGCTCGGGCACTTCGGCGAATTCCCGCAACTTGGCCTGCACGTCCGGCGACGCCTGCGTCGCCGCGATCCGCGCAGCCTCGCCGCGTATCCCGGAATCGGCGTGCGTGCGCAGACGGTGTTGGTACGTGGACGGCAACGACCCGTACTCGACCGTCCCCGCGTCCATCGCCGACACCAGCGCGCGTGTCCACGCCGCGCGCGAGAAGATCGCATCGAGCAACGGCGACCGCATCGCGTCCGGTGCGCCATCGAACATTCCGATCAGTTCCGCGCCAATCGCTTCGCCGGAAAATCGCGCAAGCGTATTCAGCGCCGCGAGTTTCACCTCGTCCGCATCCGATCCGTGGACAATTCCGGCCAGAATCGGAACGGCTCGCGGCGAATCCGCGAGCGCCAGCGTCCGGATCGCCGCGACACGCGTCCCTCCCGAAAGCGAGCCGT
>CAYUZD010000198.1:4675-6311 GCA_964449475.1 uncultured Nitrospirales bacterium | reverse complement strand
CCTCTTCCATCACGCGCACGGTCCGCGCCGTATTGTCCGCCTCGCCGTACCCCGTATCCGCGTCGGCGATGATCGGCAGCGTCGTCACCCGCGCAATCGCCTTCGCGTGCGCCTCGGCCTCGGTCAGCGTCATCAGCCCGACATCCGGCACTCCGCCCACGCTGTTCGCCAGCACCGCGCCGGACAGATACATCGCGTCAAACCCCATCCGCTCGATCAGGCGCGCGCTGAGTGCGTTGATGGCCCCCGGCATGACGACCGTGCCCGAATCGAGCAACTGGCGCAGACGTGCGGAGCGTTCGGCGGCCGGGATCATCGAGGTACTTTCTACCGTTTCGGTCAATGCGCATGCGTTCGGCGCAACGTGGAGAAAGCGTGGACTGGCGGCCGGGGTGGAGTCAACCGGGGCCTGGGAAGGGGAATTACATCGTTCGTTCCCTTGCGCGGGATGCGGTCTAACGGCGGAGCGGGATATGGTCAGCCCCGGAGGGGCCTCATGATAGTTCGTCGGCGTCTTCGACCGCCAAGTCCCGTAGGGACGGCTGTGTAGTCGTTTCCGGCTCAGCCGTCCCTACGGGACTCACGTTGTCCAACATGCTTCACCCGGCACTGAAGTGCCGGGCTACTATCGACAGTCCCTCCGGGACGCTGGCAATCAACTGTGACCGCGTTCGGGGAATCAACGATCTAATTCCCCTTCGAAGGTCTTGTTGACAGGCGAATAGAGCGGTTTTTCGAGGGTTCACGCCCTGGGCTTGAAATCAACAAAAATGATAGAAATGCCGAAAATGAGAATAACTGGCTGATCAACGCTCGTACCCAAGCGGAGGAACCTAAGATGAGATCGTCTAAAACCGTTTTCGTTGCGCTGGTTGCTGTGATGTGCTTGAGCGGGAACGCCGTTGGGCAGATGTCCATCAGCGGTTCCGGGATTGTCTTCCTGGATGGAAGTACGCAGTCAACCGCTCTGCCCGCATTCGTCAATGTATACCGGGTTCCGGCCGACGGGACGCCGTTGGAGAATGGGGTAGCGCTACGCGCCGTTTTTGCCACGTACAACATAAACCGTAGTCTGCCTACTCTCATCGAACTCGACGCGGGGACTTACGATGTCGCTTCATCCTATTTCTTCGCGAGTATGCATGAAGGATCGTTGTTGATCAGGGGACAAGGTCGAAATCTGACCGTCATTACGGGTAATTCCGATTCCTCTATCATGACTCTCGGTAGTTTTGACGAAAGTGAGAGCCGAGTTTTAGGGCTGATGGATTTATCCGTCGAGAACTATGGAACAGGTGATTGTATACATGTAGGTCAAGGCAAGTCACTGTTCGAACGTTGCAGATTTATTCTGAGCGGATCTGGAGGGCAACTCGGAATTGGGATGGCCGATTTTTCGGGCAATACCGATAGCTGGGACGTCACGATGCGCGACTGTACGATTACCAATACGACCCCTCAGGATTCTTCAATTACGGGAGTCGATTTCTCGGATGGCAGACTGACGCTGGATCGATGTGAAATCTCGATTAACAACCCATCATTTACATTAAACTGGGGCATAAGACTGGGCGACGACGTTGACTTCTTCATGTCGAATTCGCGAATCAGCGGCGTTGATCGTGGAATGGTGCTT
>CAYUZD010000198.1:0-4575 GCA_964449475.1 uncultured Nitrospirales bacterium | reverse complement strand
TAGCCGGGGGTCGAGCGAAGCGATACCCCCGGAAACCGACCCCTCGCGGCCGACCCTGGAAGGGTCGCAGAGGCATTATGTGCAATCTCTGGCATCCCTCCAGGATGCGGTTTCTTCGGCATTCGATCCGGGGGTCTCCACTACGCTTCGACCCCCGGCTAATTTCTGTGAAGCCTTCGGCTTCAGCATGGGCGGTTTCCGGTCCGCACCATCCCCGACTCCAGAGTTCCGGCTACGCAATAATTAAGAGTGATCGAGAACGGTCTAAATTTTACCGTAGCCGCTTCTGGTAGGGCGGATGCACCCGCGATCCGTAACCTCGCCGTGTGCGCGGCGGTCGCGCAGGAGCGCGACCCTCCCACTTCGGATACATGGTTCCTTAAAACGCTTTAGCCTCAGGCGCGCTCCGCGCGCGCGAGCACGTCTTCGATTCCCGCGAGCATGGACTCGCGGGTGTAGGGCTTCTGGATGAATGCCTCGAAGCGGTCGCCGTTGATGCGTTTCTTGACTTCGACTTCCGTGTAGCCGCTGGACAGGACCACCGGGACGGCGGAACCCTGCGCGCGGATTTCGTGGAGCGTCTCGATTCCGTCCTTGTTCGGCATCGTGAGGTCGAGCAGGATGAGATTGATGTGTTTGTGTTCGCGCGTGAAGATCTCGAGGGCCTGAACTCCGTCGACGGCCGTCAATACGCGGTACCCGGCCTCGGCGAGGATCGTCGCGGCGATGTTTCGGACCATCTCCTCGTCGTCTACGATCAGAATCGTGCCCTGCGCCTGATGGTCTTCGCGCGTGACTACCCGGTTCGACCAGGCGGAGTCGGGTTCTTTCTGGAGTTTCGCGGACGCCGGGAACAGCAGCCGGATCGTTGTGCCGGCGCCGGGGGTCGAATCGATCTTGATGGTGCCTCGGTGTCCGCGCATGATGCCGAGTACGGCCGACATGCCCAGCCCGCGCCCGGTGAACTTGGTCGTGAAAAACGGATCGAAGATGCGCGCGATCGTTTCCTTGTCCATCCCGCAGCCGGTGTCCGTCACTTCGACAAAGACATAGTCGCCCTCGGGGAGTTCGGCGTCCAGATGCGGCCCGGCGAGATACTCCCGCTTCGCGTTCACGATCCCGGTCGCGATGCGGATGTCGCCCGGCTGGTCGCCCAGCGCCTCGGAGGCATTCGTGATCAGGTTCATCACGACCTGCTGCACCTGCGCGGGGTCCGCCTCGACCAACGGCAGGTTCGCCGAAAAGTCGTAATGAATCCGCGCCTTCTTACTGATCGAGATCTCAAGTAGGTGCGCGAGTTCCTCGACCACCTCGCTCAAATTCAGCGGCATCACGAGGAAACGGCCCTTGCCGGAGTACGCCAGCATCTGCTTCGTCAGGTCCGCGGCGCGTTGCGCGACCTTCTCGATCTCGCGCACGTGACGTTCCGCGGGGAGGTTCGAGTCCTTGAGCGAGTACGACGCGAGGCTCGCGTAGCCCATGATGCCGGTCAGCAGGTTGTTGAAGTCATGCGCGATGCCACCCGCAAGCACGCCGAGGCTCTCGAGCTTCTGCGTCTGGCGCATCTGCGCCTCGAAATTGAGCTGCTCTTCCTGCGCCCGCGCGCGTTCGAGCGCGATCGCGGCGAGTTGCGACGCCGCCGCGATGAGCTGGACGTGGTGACGCTGCGGCTTGCCCGGTTGCGTGTAGTACATCGCGAAGGTGCCGAGCAGGCGGCCGTTGGTGCCGAGAATCGGCTGCGACCAGCACGCGCGCAGGCCGTGTGGCAACGCGAGGGCCTTGTAGTCGTTCCAGTAAGGGTGAACCGAAATGTCCTCCACGATCGTGGTGGACTTCGTGGCCGCCGCGTGTCCGCAACTGCCGACCTCCGGGCCGAATTCGAGTCCGTCAATCGCGGCATTGTAGTCGTCCGGCAAGCTCGGCGCGGCGCCCAGCCGGAAACGCTTGCCGTCCGGATCGATCGTGAGAATCGAACAAATCATGCCCGGCGCCTGCGCCTCGGCCGTGTGGACGATCGCTTCCAGAATGGTCTTGAGCGGTTGGCCTTGCGCGATGAGCTCGAGGCTCTCGCGTTCCGCGCGCAGCATGTCCTCGACGGCCTTGCGCTGCCGGATGTCGCGCATCGATCCGATGATCTTGACCGGTTCGCCGTGTTCGTTCATTTCGAGCTTGCACGAGATGGCGCACGGAATGGGCAGGCCCGTCTTGTCCTTGAGTTCAACCTCGTAATCGTGCAATCCACCACGCTCGACGAGCGCTGCCAGTAACCGGCCCCGTGCGCTCTGATCGGCGTAAAATTCGAGCATGGAGCGGCCCAGCAGTTCCTGGCGCGAGAAGGTGCCGAGCGCCTCGATCGACGGGCTGACTTCGAGAATCTCGCCGGTCAGCGAGGTTTCGTAATAGACGTCGATGATGTTCTCGAACATGCGGCGGTAACGCGCTTCGTTGGCGGACAGGCGTTCCTCCGCCGCCTTGCGCGAGGTCAGGTCGGTAAATGTGCCGAGGTATCCCGCGCGCTTGCCCTTCTCTCCCATAAACGGCACCGCGCGGACGGCGATCCAGAGCGTCTCGCTCGCGCGCGTGTATCGAAACTCGATGTCGAACGTGCGCGACTCGGTTAGCAATTGGTTCCACGCGTGCTGCACGCGCATCCGGTCGTCGACGTGGACGCCGTCGAGCCATCCGCGCAACATGACCGTATTGATGGACGCGCCAGTCAGCGCGCTCCATTTGTCATTGACGTACATCACGCGGCCGTCCGCGTTGGTCAGAAAGATTCCGACCGGTACCGCGTCGGCCAGCGCGCGAAACTGCATTTCCTGCGCGCGGAGCGCGTTCCGAGATTCCGTTCGGCCGGGCGCGAGGTCCTCGGCGGTCTGCACGACGAGGATGTAGACCGGTTCTCCGTGCAACTCGTCGCACGAGATGTGCAACGCGGTCCTCGGCGCGCCCGGCTCCGCCGCCGCGGCGTACAGCGTGCGCGTGTCGCCGGGGGCGAGTTGCAGCTTGCGCACCGACTCAGTGAACTCCGCGCCAATCGCCGTACTCGCCGGCGCACCCGGCGCGGACGCCACCCGGGCGTTCGCCGCGAGAATCTCGAAGTCATCCGGATGGACGATGAGCGTGGGGAAGGGGCAATGCTCGAGCAGCGATGCGAACTGTTCGCGAACGAGCGCCGAATCTCGAACGGACTGACTCACCCCAGGGTCCCCTCCACCGCGGTGACGACCCGATCCAGGACGGATCGCCACACCTCTACTAAATGTATCACAGATCTCGAAAATACAACGAAAACAGCGATAATTTTCGGCATCTGTAAACATACAAAGATGACTCCGTCGCGAAATGTAAAGAGTACATGACTTAGCGTTGGCGATTTTGATGACTAGGGGACAAGGCCTGAGGTCCTTCCGCCCGGTTTGGTTCAATCCGATCCGTTGTGCTAGTCTGCAATCCCGTTAGGGGAACGGGACGCATTTCCCTCCTTCTCCTCTGATTCCAGTGCGCGAGACACTCGAAGGCTGCGAGTGCACGGGGGTGTACTGTTTGAACTCGGGGGCTGCACCGAGAGTTGTGGCGATCATTCCGGCCCGGTATGGATCTGAACGGTTCCCGGGCAAGGTGATCATGCCGCTGGCGGGCAAACCGCTCGTCGTGCACACCTACGAGCGAACGTGCCGGGCCAGACTGCTCACCTCCGTCGTCGTGGCGACGGACGACGACCGCGTCGTCAACGCGCTCAAGCCCTACGGCGTCCGGACGGTGATGACGCGCAAGGACCACGCGACGGGCAGCGACCGCGTCGCGGAGGTGGCCGCGAAACTGGACGCGGAGATCGTGGTCAACGTCCAGGGCGACGAACCTCTCGTGGACCCCGATCTCATCGACGCGACGATCCAGCCGCTGATCGACGACCCGACGCTCCAGATGGCGACGGCGCGCCACGCGATCGACGACCCGACGCTGTACAACGATCCCAATTGCGTGAAGGTCGTCTGCGGCCAAAACGGCCGCGCGCTGTACTTCTCGCGCAGCACGATCCCGTACATCCGCGACGAGCGGATCGACCCGCAGACGCAACAGGTGTACTGGCAGCACGTCGGGCTGTACGTGTTCCGCCGGGAATTCCTGCTCAAGTTCAATACTTTGCCGAGCACGCCGCTCGAGCGCCTCGAAAAGCTCGAGCAACTCCGCGTGCTCGAAAACGGATACGCCATCGCGGTGGTCGAGGCCAAGGCGAAGGCAATTGGCGTGGACACCCCGGCGGACCTCGCGCGGGCCGAGGCGATCCTGGCCCAGCATCGCGGCACGAAATAATGCGAATCACACTGAATATAAAGGAGAAATTGCAGGATGCCTAAGTACGTGTTCATCACCGGCGGGGTGGTGTCGTCCGTCGGCAAGGGAGTCACCGCGGCGAGCCTCGGACTCCTGCTCGAGGCGCGCGGGATTAAGGTCGCCATGATGAAGATGGACCCGTACCTCAACGTCGATCCCGGGACGATGAACCCGTACGAGCACGGCGAGGTGTTCGTGACGGACGACGGCGCCGAGACCGATCTCGACCTCGGCCAC
>CAYUZD010000197.1:0-6313 GCA_964449475.1 uncultured Nitrospirales bacterium | reverse complement strand
ATGCGCTGCTCTTCGGCGAGCGCGGCGGACTGCCGCCGGACGGGTTCGACTACGGCAACAGCCCGCGCGAGGCGCATCACGCCCGCGGCCGCCGCGTCATATTCACCACGTCGAACGGATCGGCGCGGCTCATCCAGGCCCAGGGCGCGGCGTCGATCCACTTTGGCACGACGGTGAACGCCCGTGCGGTCGCGCAGGCACTCGCCGAGCGCGACGTCGTGCTCATTCCCGCCGGCAAGGTCGGCGAGCCGGGATACGACGCCCAGGAGGACTGGGTCGCCGCCGCAGCCATCGCGATGATGTCCGATCGGCCCATCGGCGAAGGCGCGCTTTACTACCGGGACACGCGACAACTCATCGAACTCGACGGCGTGCTCAACCTGTTCGAGACTGCGCCCCACGCCGCCGAACTCCGCCGTGTTGGCCTCTCGGACGACATTGCGTTCTGCGCCCGCAATAATATGGCGACAGCGTTGCCCTCGGTCACGGGCCGCAACGAATACGGTCTTATCCTCGGCCCGTTCGCGAAGGAGTGAAGGACGAGATTGCTTCGTCGCACACTCCGTTCGTCGCGTTGTCGAGGATTGGGTGCCACGGCTAAGCGGGGTTCGCTTAGCCGTGTATTCGCGCCTCCCACACCGGCGCGCTCGGCGTCTTCCACGCGCCCGGCGCCGCGTGACGTCTGAAATACAGCGCGAGGACCACGCACCACGCCGTCGCGACCGCCGCAGGCAAGATCGCCGCCCAGATGCCTTCGGCGACTACGGAACCGCGGATGATATTGATCTTAGGAGTGAAACTGAGGCGGGGAGGCGACGGTCCATCTGTGACAGGTAGACCGTCCACCGAGATGCGAAACTCATAGGCTCGACCAATCGAAGAACCTTCCGTGGAGAGATTCGAGAATGCGAATCGTCTAACCGCTCTCGGCTCGATCGTCACGTACTCCGCCATCGTTCGAGGATAATCACCGTAGAGACTGTAGGGTATGTGCAACGTCACATGGCAGCCCTCTCGAAAGTCCGTTGGGTTTTCAAGAACGATCAGGAAGCTGATGTTCTGACCGTGCCATACCCAATCCGGCGCGTACAGCGTTGCCCGCAGACCCTCCCGCTCGGCAGTTACCACCTCAGCGTGTGCACTGCACGGCCACAACGCAACAACCATAAGCGCGATCGCGGTAGGGGCGGCCCCCCGTAGCCGCCCGATCCGCGGCGATCGGTGTGATGTTGGGCGGCCACGGGGGGCCGCCCCTACATTTCCTGGCGTCATGGCGTTGCCCTCGCGTCGGGGTCCCAATTGGGCAACCGCTTCTCCGCGAATGCCGTCAATCCTTCGACAGCTTCGGGCGATGTCCGCATGTCTTTGTGCAGATTCGTCGCATAGTCGACGTGTTCGCCGACGGGTTTGCCGTAGAGATCGTCGAACAGACGCTTGCTGCGCCGGAGCGCGGTCGGCGCGCCCTTGAGCGCAAGCCCCGCGAGCACGAGGGCCTCTGTCATCATATGGTCCGGCGGCACGACGCGGTTCACCATGCCCAATGCGTGCGCCTCGTCCGCGCCCATGAGTTCGCCGAGCAGTATGAGTTCGCGCGCCTTCGACTCCGGAAGCCGGCGCCGCAGAAACGTCATCACGAGTCCCGCGACCAACCCGCGGCGCACTTCGGGGAATCCCGTCTTGAAATCATCCGTGACCACCGCGAGGTCGCACGCCAGCATCAGTCCCGCGCCGCCCGCCACCGCCGCGCCGCGCACCGCCGCGATCGTCACATGCGGCGACGTCATCACTCCCTTCAGCATCCGCGCGACCAGTTCGCCCGACCGCGCCGACTTCGCCGTGTCGCGCGCCTCGGCGAGGTCGAGTCCCGCGCAGAACACCGGGCCCGCGCCGGTGAAAACGATCACGCGCGACTCGGTCTGCGCGTTGAGCCGGTCGATCGCGCCGCACAACTGCTCCATCAGGTCGATGTTGAGCGCGTTGCGCTTGTCGGGCCGGTTCAGCGTGACGACGCACACGCCGGGCCGCGGCGATTCGGTGAGAACGAGGGAGTCGCTCATACCGCGCCGGGCGCTTTCCGCCGCGCGATTGCCAGGACGTCGTCCGCAACCTCAACGTTCATCGCGAGCAGCGCCTGGCCGAGCGCCTTGCCCTGCGCGTCGATCCGCAGCGAACGGCTACCGCCTCCCGCAAGGATGTTCGGTAACACGAAGTTCAGCGCGCCGATGTTCGGCATCTCGTACCGCTCGACGGGCCCGACGTTCATCGGCTTGAAGTACGTCTCGACTACGCCCGCCGTAAGGTGCGCAACGAGCCAGTCGTAGCCCGCGGGGCTGTACGCCACGACGCCGACGTTCGCGCCGTTGCCCTTGTCGCCGCTGCGCGCGTGCGCGATCTCGCGAAGTGGAACGTTCATGCGCCCAATTCTACCGGCGTCGCGTTGCCATCCGAAACGTGCGCATCACACATCGAGGATCTCCACGGTCGGTTTCACATGGTCGCGCTCGATGAGGCACGGCCAGAAGCCGAACACGGGCGTGACGCTGGCCCGTGCGCCGGCGTAGCCCGTCGTGCCCTGCGGGCCGCCGCACGCGAGCGACGACAGCTCCTTGGTGAACCGCTCGACCGCGGCCTTGTCCGGGTCGTGGACGGTGATGCGGAGAACCGTTTCCATCAGCTCGGGTTCGGGCGTGACGCCGGGGACGCAGGCGCCCGCGCCGAGGCATTCGATCTGCGAGCGCGCGTAGGTGTAACCGGATTCCTTTAATCGCGCGAGGATGATTTCTCCCGCGCGCCGCGCCTTCTCGACCGCGCGATGACCGAAGATCGTGATCTGGCTCGACGCGCGATAGCCGTCGCGATACGTTGCGTTCACCTTGTAGGCTGCGGGCGGGCGGCCGCCGGTCGCGCCGGAGACGCGGACGCGGTTCTTGCCGACTCGTTCGACGTTCACGGTGAGGAACGACAGCGTGCAGTCGGGGCTGCGGTAGTTTGCCGGGTCGCCAATCTCGTAGAGGATCTGTTCCTTCACGGTCTCCTCGGTCGCCGCGCCGCCCGCGCCTTCCGGGATTGTGACTACGAACGAGCCGTCGGCTTCGACCTCGCAGTACGGGAACGCCATGTGCACGAGGTCGGGGAGATCGAGCCAGTTCGTCGCGATGCCGCCACAGGCCTGCGACCCGCATTCGAGGATGTGGCCGCAGACGGTCGCGTTCGCGATTTTCGCGTACTCGTCGTCGCGCCAGCCGTAGTGGTGCATCGCGGGGCCCACCGTCAGGCTGGGGTCCGCGACGCGCCCGGTGATGACGATGTCGGCGCCCTGCGCGAGCGCGTCCGCGACGGGCCGCGCGCCGATGTACGCGTTTGCGGTGAACAGCCGGTCACGCACGGTGTCGAGGGGGAGGAAGGTATCGAGGTTGGTGAATGACTTTACCTCCTCACCCGTCGTTTCCTTCAACCGGCCAAGGACGTCGTCGCCGCTGACGACGCCTATCTTCTTGCCGGTGATGTTGCACTCCTTGAGCGCCTGCGCGACGGCGCGCGCGCAGTTCATCGGGCGCAGTCCGCCCGCGTTCGCCACGATGCGCGTCGTTCGTCCCTCGGCCCAGAGCGGCGCGATGCTCCGGACGACGTCCACAAAGTCCCGCGCGTAGCCCGCGTCGGGGTTGCGGCTGAGCTGCAGCGCCATGACGGAGAGCGAGACCTCGGCGAGGTAGTCGAGCGTGAGATAGTCGAGGTCGGGCACCTGGCGCACGAGGCGCGCGGGCGCGTCGAGGCTGTCGCCCCAGAACCCGGAGGCGTTGCCGATCTTTACGGGCGCGTTCATGGCGCAGACGATACCAGCATCAAGAGCGAGGGCGAAAGGGCGCTGCCCACAGATTACACAGATGCAGACAGATTGAAGGGCGGAAGATCGATTATGGTCGCAACTCAGTCGCGGGAATGCGGATTCATTTGGCATCGACTGTGCGGGATTTGGGATCATGGATGGAGAGAGTTTTCTTTGAGGGTTGAGGACATGAATTCGGGCGGGAAGATTGCGGCGGCGTTTCTGGTGGCGACGGGGCTGGCGATCGCGGGGTACTTCGCGGGGAAAGGTTTCCGTGAAGGGCGCGCGGCGGAGCGGTTCGTGACGGTGAAGGGCGTCGCGGAGCGCGAGGTCGAGGCGGACACGGCGATCTGGTCGCTGACGCTGGTGTCGACGAACAACGATCTCGCTGTGGCGCAGGCGGAGCTGAAGGCGAGCCACGCGAAGACGGTCGCATTCCTGCAGGAGCGCGGGATCGCGGGCGAGTCGGTCGAGACGCAGAACTTCGAGGTCGTCGATCGGCAGGCGGACCAGTGGGGCCCGCAGGGCGAGATCGCGAGCCGGTACATCCTGCGCGAGACGATCGCGGTGCGCAGCGACGACCCGCGCGCGATCATGGCGATGAGCCAGGACGTGAGCGCGCTGGTCGAGGCGGGCGTCGTGTTCCAGTCCACGATGGGGCCGTACTCCGGCCCGACGTACCTGTTCACGAAGTTGAACGACTTCAAGCCGGAGATGATCGCGGAGGCGACGCGGAACGCGCGGTCGGCCGCGGACCAGTTCGCGCAGGACTCGGGCGCGCAACTGGGCGGCATCCGGCGCGCGACGCAGGGCGTGTTCGAGATCCTGCCGCGCAATCCCGCGCCGGGCTCGATGCAGGAGGGGCAGTTCCAGAAGACGCTGCGCGTCGTGTCGACGATCGAGTTTTACCTGACCGATTGAGGGTGAAGGGCAGTGGCAAGATCAAGGTCAGGGTCAAGGGCATGCCACGAATGGGCACGAATGAACACGAACCTGCACGAAAGCTGCGCGATGGCAGGCCGCACAGAAGGGAACGAAGGTAACGAAGCATGACCGCGCGGTTGCGCTCGTGCGCGACCCTCCCGTCTGTGTTCTCTGCGTCTCTGTGTTGAGTGATCTTGACCTTCGATCTTGTTCCCGAGTTGCCATTCGGGAAGGGGGATCTTGCCTCGGGTGGCGCGAGCGGCATGGTGCGTCCTCGTCTTGGGCCGGTTGTCGGCCCCTATAGATAAGGCGCGGGTGTTGACCTCGGGGAAGGTCAAGAACTCAACACAGAGGCACAGAGAGCACAGAGGTCCTGCCGGACGGTTTTGGGGCGCCTGCGGCGCAGGAAAGTGTGTTTTGAGAAACAAGGGTGGGTCAGCTATAACTCAAGATGTGGTATTGAGTTATACGGCAATCATGGAAACGTTTGAACCGTGTAGTCTGAACTCGTTCCCGAATACAAATTCGGGAACTAGGGGAAACGCTTAAATCTTGTGTTTTAGCTCCAGTCTCTGCAGCCGGAATTCTCCGGGCGTAGGCAGGATTTCGAACCGCTTCACATGCGGTGCGCGCGCAGCCAATGTAGATTCGATCTCCGATCGCGTGGACCTATCGCTCCTCCACCCCATGTAGACCTCCGAGACTATTTCCGACGGAATTACAAGAGTTCGATCAGCTACTCTGAGATCTGGATGTGATGGATCTCCGACTAGCGTGAATCGAATTTCGTCCTCGTGTTCCCACACGGAGCTCTTCGTCGTCAACAATTTGATGATTTCCTCTGGACCCGGATCCTCCGCGACGTATATCCGAGCCTCCCTTGTATAACTTACGGCGTCAGCACGTACATGGGTCAAGGAGATGAAATGAGAATCAAAGAAATCACAGAGCTTTTGTCGATCGAAACCGACGCAGAATCCTCGATGCGAGTCGGCGTAGTATCCCCACATCAAGAGGCTGTCCCATTTGGTTGACATCGAACAAACTCCGAAGCGACTCTCTACATGCTGACGAACGATCTGTTGCATGTGGTCGTCAAATCCGTCGGATCTGATTCGTGAGATAGCTTGGTCGATTGCAAATAGTGTCTCTATCTGAGAGAGATTATGGCGAGACAGCAGTCGTTGGAATCGTCTCTTTAGCGTTTCCTCGGGGAGATGGTCGTAACGAATTATCAAACTGCAATCGTATGGGTCATTCAACTTGCTTGGCTCAGCAAAGTAAATGATTTGATGCGTCAGGATTTTGGACCCATGTTCGGAGTGCCAATCGAGGTACCGGTACACAGTCTGCGGAAGATCCTGAATATAGTCACGCTCCTCGTTCACGTCTGAATGACGCCGGTGTGGTATCTGCCCTTTGCGGGTGGGCGGGTGGCGAGGTGTAGGGCGTAGGCGAGGACTTCGCGGGTTTCGTGGGGGGCGATGATGGAGTCTACCCAGCCGCGTGCGGCGCCCCAGCGGATGTCGGTTTTTTGTTTGTAGTTGTCGTAGACCTGTTTTC
>CAYUZD010000196.1:0-6317 GCA_964449475.1 uncultured Nitrospirales bacterium | reverse complement strand
AGCGTCTGCGCGACGCGGAGGCGAACCACCCTGTCGAGAAGGTGGGCGCCGAGCTACGGAAGATGATGCCCTGGATTCGCTAGACCAGGCCGCAGCGTAAGCTGCGGCCTTTTTCGTTACACCCGCGTAAGCGGGACACCCGCGCAAGCGGGAGAAAGAGCCAACGTTGAATAGCCTGCTCAAGCTTCAGGAGCTCGACGCGCGCCTGCACGAGTGCCATTCGCGCGAGAAGGAGATCCCGAAGCAGAAGATCAAGTTCCAGACCGTGCGCGATCGGCTCACGGCGGAACTCAAGGAGCGGGAGCAGCACGTCAAAAACCTCGAACTCGAACAGCGAACCTGCGAGAAGGACATCGAGGCGAAGAAGGAACAAATCCTCAAGTACCAGCAGCAGCTCAATTCCGTGAAAAAGAACGAGGAGTACACCGCGCTCCTGCACGAGATTGACGGGGTCAAGAAAACCATCGGCCAGAAGGAAGAGCGGATCATCGCGATCATGCTCGAAATGGACGAGGCCAAGGCCCGGCTCGACCACGACCGAAAACGCATCGCCGAGGAGCAAAAGGGCCTCGACAAGCAATGCGCCGAGATCGACGCCGAACTCGCCGAGGCCGTCGCCCGGCGCACGGCCCTCGAATCCGAACGGCCCAAAATCTCCGTCGGCGTGTCCGCGGACCTCATGTCGAAATACGAACGGCTCCGGAAGAAGTTCCCCTCCGGCGACGTACTTGTGCCGATGATGAACGAAGTATGCACGGGCTGCAACATGCACCTGCGCCCGCAGATCGTGAACGAAATCCTGCAAGGACAGAAGATCCACGGCTGCCAGCATTGCGGCCGCCTGCTCTACCATCCGGACAACTTCTCCGAGACGTCGGCCAATCAGGAAGAAGCGGCGTCCGGCATCGAGGCCTGACATGACCTTCTTCAAACGCTCCAAGTTCGCCGGATTCATGGGCGAGAAGAACAAAGTACCCGACGGCGTCTGGATGAAGTGCACGAGCTGCAACCAGGCCGTCTACCGGAACGAGGTCGCGGAAAACTTCAATGTGTGTCCCGCCTGCGGCTTCCATTTCCGTATCGGCGCGCGCGACCGCCTCGAACGCCTGCTCGATTCCGATTCGTTCGAGGAGACCCACACCAACATCGAATCCGCCGACCCACTCAAGTTCACCGTCGGCAAGGAAACCTACGCGCAGCGCCTTGAACGCGCGCAGGCGGACACCGGGCTCGACGAAGCCTTGGTCACCGGCATCGGCTCCGTGCTCGAGCGGCGCGCCGTCTTCGGCGCGATGGACCCCGGCTTCATCATGGCGAGCATGGGGTCCGCCGTGGGCGAGCGGTTCTGCCGCGCGGCCGAGGACGCGATCCGCGAGCGCCTCTGCTTCGTGTGCTTCGCGGCCTCGGGCGGCGCGCGCATGCAGGAAGGCACCGTCGCGCTGATGCAAATGGCGAAGACGGCCGACGCCGTGCGCGAGATGAACGAGGCCGGCATCCCCTACATTTCCGTGCTCACCGACCCGACCACCGGCGGCGTCTACGCGAGTTTCGCCAGTCTCGGCGACATCATGCTCGCCGAACCCGGCGCGAACATCGGCTTTGCCGGCAAGCGCCTCATCGAGAGCGCGCTCAAGGTGAAACTGCCCGAGGGGTTCCAGACCGCCGAATTCCAGTCGGAAAACGGGTTCGTGGACCGCATCGTGAAGCGCAACGAGTTGCGCCCGTTCCTCGGCAAGCTGCTGACCTTCCTCACGCCGAATTGACCCATCGGCGCGCCGCCCAGCCTTGACCCCCGTCGAATACCTCTACAGCCTCGAACTCCACGGCATCAAGCTCGGGCTCGACAATATCACGCGATTGCTCGCCGCCGCCGGCCATCCCCATCTACGCTACCCCACCGTCCACGTCGCCGGAACCAATGGCAAAGGCAGCGTCGTCGCGATGCTGGACGCCATGTTCCGCGCCGCCGGCTACCGCACCGGGCGGTTCACCAGCCCGCACCTCATCAGCGTGCGCGAGCGGTTTCTCGTCGACTGCGAACCGATCGCCGAGGACGCGCTCGATCGGCATATCGAGCGGTTCCGGCACGCCGCCGGGGCCGAGGGCATCGTGCCGACGTTTTTCGAACTCTGTACCGCGGTCGCGTTCCATGAGTTCGCTGAGCGCTGGGTCGACGTCGGAATCATCGAAGTCGGCATGGGGGGGCGGTTCGACTCAACCAATGTCGTGCAGCCCGAAGTGGCGGCGATTACGAATATCGCGCTCGAACACACCAAGTATCTGGGCGACACGCTCGAACTCATCGCGTTCGAAAAAGCCGGCGTCATCAAGCGGGACACGCCGCTCGTCTGCGGCGAGACGCAGCCCGGCCCGCGCGACGTAATCCTCAACCGCGCGCGCGAGTTAGAGGCTCCCGTCGCGCTTCTCGGCCGCGACTTCCAATTCACGCTCGCCGGTGTGTCACCTCTCCAGCGGTTCGGCTATCGCAGCGCGAGCCTCAGTATCGACAAAGCGCCATTGGGATTGCCGGGGCCGTACCAGGGCCCAAACGCGGCGGTCGCCGTCGCCGCTGCGGAGGATCTTCGCGGACGCTTCCCGCGCCTCGACGCCGGCGCGATCGAACGCGGGCTGGCGCAGGCGAAGTGGCCGTGCCGGCTCGAGCGCGTCCTGGCCGATCCCGAAGTCATCATCGACGTCGCGCACAACGCGGCCGGAGCAACCGCGCTCGCCGGCGCGCTGCACGGGCCCTGCATCATGGTCGTCGCCGTCGCGGGCGACAAGGACGCGCGCAGGATGCTCGACGTGCTCAGCGCCAAGGCGCGGCGTCTGGTGTTGTCCGAGTTCGACGGCGCGCGCGCGATGCCGCTCGCGGACCTCGCCAAGGCCGCGCCGGACCGCGCCCTCGACCTGATGCCTCGGCTCGAAGACGCGATCGCGCTCGGGCTGCGCGAAGCCGCAACCACCGGGCTGCCGCTCGTCATTACCGGCTCGCTCTTCACCGCCGGCCAGGCCCGGCGCATCTTCATCGATCACTACGGCGTGCCGCCGCTTCAGTTCTAAGGTGAATTGACCGTCGTTCCAGTCGCGCGTGGGACGGCGAGCGTGCTCGCGAGCCGGTGTCACGCCGTGTACGTCGAGGTCACAACCAAGCGCGCCCAGTGCCTCAAATTAAATCGCCCCCGCGCGGCTTCCCGGCGGGGGCGACGGATTTCAGCGTGTTTGGATTAGATGATGCCTTCCTTGAAGATTGGCGCCAACACCAGCGAGATCACGCACATGAGTTTGATCAGGATGTTGATCGACGGCCCGACCGTGTCCTTGAGCGGGTCGCCGACCGTGTCGCCGACGACCGCCGCCTTGTGCGCGATCGAGTTCTTCCCGCCGAAGTTCCCGGCCTCGATGAACTTCTTTGCGTTGTCCATCGCGCCACCGCTGTTCGCCGTCGAGATGCCCAGCATCACGCCGCAGACCAGCGCGCCGATGAGCATGCCCGCCAGGCCCGCCGCGCCGAGGACCAGCCCCGTCGCAATCGGGAACGCCACCGCGATCAGCCCCGGGACGATCATCCCGCGGATCGCGCCCTGCGTCGCGATATCGACGCACTTGGCGCTGTCCGGCAGTACACCCTCCTTACCTTCCTTGAGGCCCGGAATGTCGCGGAACTGACGCCGCACTTCCTCGATCATCGTGTTCGCGCAATTGCCCACCGCGCGGAACAGCAGCGACGAGAACAGGAACGGCAGCATGCCGCCGATGAGGATACCGGCCTGGACATGCGGTTCGAGCAGGCTCACCTCTTCGACGCCGAGGCTCGTGCTCACCATGAACGCCGTCAGCAGGCCGATCGCCGCGAATGCCGCCGAGCCGATCGCGAAACCCTTGCCGATCGCGGCCGTCGTGTTGCCCACCGAGTCGAGGTTGTCCGTTATCTCACGGACCTTCTTGTCCATGTGCGCCATCTCGGCCATGCCACCCGCGTTGTCCGCGATCGGGCCGTAGGAGTCCACGGCGACGACCATGCCCGTCGTGGCCAGCATGCCAAGCGCCGCGATCGCGACGCCGTAGACACCGCACGTCGCATACGCAATCACGATGCTGAACGCAAGCACAAGGATCGGAATCGCGGTGCTCTGCATACCGACCGCCGTGCCTTCCGTGACCGTTATCGCCGGGCCCTGCTGCGACCCCTTCGCAATCTGCTGCACCGGGCCGTACTTGCCTGACGTGTAGTACTCGCTCACGAAACCGATCATCGAACCCGATACGATACCCAGCACCGCCGCGATGAACGGACCCCACTGGCCGAATTGTTCGCCGTTCAACGTGAACGGAACACCGTATTGCCACGTATAGATCGCTAAGCCCGCGACCGTCACGATCGCGCTGATGTACGTGCCGTTCATCAACGCCGCCTGCGGGTTCGTCCGCGCGAATCGCTTGACGTACATGACGCCCAAAACCGATCCGAAGATGCCTATTGACGCTGTGACAAACGGATACGCGTACAAATACTCGGGCAGCGCGGCGGACGTCGCCGCGGCCGCCGCCAGAATCGCCACGGCCGCGATGATCGAGCCAACATACGACTCGAGCAAGTCCGCGCCGAGGCCGGCCACGTCGCCGACGTTGTCGCCCACGTTGTCCGCGATCACGGCCGGATTGCGCGGGTCGTCCTCGGGAATGCCGCTCTCGACCTTGCCGACGAGGTCCGCGCCCATGTCCGCGCCTTTCGTGAAGATGCCGCCGCCCGAGCGGGCAAACAGCGCCACCAGCGACGCGCCCATCGCATACCCGTTCACCGCGGTCGGGTCGCCCTCAAAGAATTTGTAGACCAGCACCAGGCCGATCAGCGCGATTCCGACCACGCCCATCCCCATCACGGCGCCGCCGCTGATCGCCACGTCGAGCGCGGCATTCGTGCCGCCGGATTCAGCCGCCGCGGCCGTGCGGGCGTTCGAGCGCGTGGCGATGTACATGCCGAGGAAACCCGCGAGCGTGCTCGCCACCGCGCCTGACACGAACGCCACGGCCGTCTTCCAGCCAAGACCGAACTCGGGATTGAGCGCGCCCAACGCGGACAGCGCAATCGCAATGATTACGACAAACGTGTACACATACGTGTACTCGCGGCGCAGGAACGCCGCGGCGCCCGTCTGCACCAGTTGCGAGATGCGCACCATCGTCTCCGTGCCTTGCGGCCTGGACAGCACGTACTGCACCAGGTACGCCACGAAGAGCAGCGAGACAACGCCCGCCACCAGCGATACTACGAGGAAAGGAACTGTTTCCATGATGAATAGACGACTCCTGATCGTTCCGTGCGCCGCCGCCATGCCGGCCGCGCACCGCCCAAGACCCTACAACTGCCCTTCATATTCGAGCGCGGCACGCGCCGCGTTCTGCTCCGCCGCTTTCTTCGTCGCGCCGCGTCCCGATCCGGCGGCGCGCCCGCACAAACTCACCGATACCTCGAACGTCTTCCGGTGGTCCGGCCCCGATTCGGCCACGACCTCGAACACCGGCAACGGCCACTGCCGCGCCTGGCAGTAGTTCTGCAACTGCGAGCGGTAGTCCCACTCGCCGCCGGAACCTGGCGCGGTCTTCAGTTCGTCCGACAGGATCCGCACCGCGAACTCCCGCGCCGCCTCCCAGCCCTCGCCGAGGAACACCGCGCCGACAACGGCCTCGAGGCAATCGGCCAGAAGCCCGGGCCGCTCCCGCCCGCCCGCCGCCTCCTCGCCGCGACTCAGCCGCACCGCGCTGCCGATGTCGAACCGCTTCGCGACCCGCGCCAGCGTCTGCCTGTTCACGACCCGCGCGCGCATCTGCGTGTACTGTCCGGGGGACAGGTCGGGCACATGCTCATACAGCCATTCGGCAACGGCCAGCCCCAGCACCGCGTCGCCCAAAAATTCGAGCGATTCGTTGTTTGCGGGGAGTTCGGCACGGTCGCCCGTGGCGGAAGCATGTGTCACGGCCCGGTCAAGCAGATTGAAGCTGCCCAGATCCAGCCCGAGGCGGGAACCCAGCGCGCGCAATTCCTCGTCGCGTCGCGATTGCTCACCCATACCGCTTGAGGACTACTGCCGCGTTGTGGCCCCCGAATCCTAGCGAGTTGGACACCGCGATTGCAACGTTCGCTTTGCGGGCCTCGTTGGCGACGATATTGACCGCGCACTCGGGGTCCGGGGTCTCATAGTTGATGTTCGGCGGGATGACCCCCTCGCGAATCGCCTGGATGCACGCGACCGCCTCGATCGCCCCCGCCGCGCCCAGCAGGTGGCCCGTCATGGACTTCGTCGAGCTGACCGGCGGCA
>CAYUZD010000195.1:0-6332 GCA_964449475.1 uncultured Nitrospirales bacterium | reverse complement strand
GGAGGCGTAGACCTGGCGGAAGTCGGTGGTGTGGATGAGGTCGCCCTGGTCGAGTTGGGTGAGGCTGGGGTAGGCACCGTGGAGGCCGGGCTTGACGCGGTCGCCGATGAGGAACATAGGCGCGGCGGTGCCGTGGTCGGTGCCACCGGACTTGTTTTCCTTTACGCGTCGTCCGAATTCGGAGAAGACGAGCGTGGTGACGCGCCCGGCGGTGCCGTCCTGGCGCAGGCGCTGCTGGAACGCGAGGAGCGAATCGCCGAGGGTGCGCAGCAGGTTGTCGTGCTGGCCGAGTTGGTTGGCGTGCGTGTCGAACCCGCCGCCGGAGACGTAGTAGATGCGGGTTTGCAGGTCGCCGCGGATGAGCTTAGCAACGATGTCGAGCTGTGGCGCGAGCGCGCGGCCGCGGAGTTCCTCGGCGCCGGCGTGCATCGCGGCTTCTTTCACTTCTTTCGAGCTCATGATCGCGTCCGATGTGACATGGCGGAGGAAATCGAGATTGCTGCCGTCGTCCGAAGGCAATTCAGGCGAATTCGCGCGCGCGAAGTTCTCTTCGTTCGCGGCGCCCTCGCCGGGCCGCCAGCCGAAGGTTTCCGGGGTCTCGAACGCGACGCCGAACCCGCGCTCGCCGTCGAAGGCCTGCGGGCGCTCCTTGCCAATGGCGACGCCGGCCTGCGGACGGGCTGTACCGCTGCATTGGTTGTCGAAGTAGCGGCCGATCCAGCCGAGACTGGAGAACTTGTCGGAATCGGTCGCGGTGTGCCAGATCTCCATCGAACGGAAGTGCGAGCGGTCGGGGTTGGGATAGCCGACGCCCTGGACGATGCTGAGTTGGCCGTTGTCGTAGAGTTCCATGAAGCCGGTGAGGCGGCTGTTGAACGCGACGTGGTCGTCGAGCTTGAGTAGGCGGTCGCTCTTGAGGCCGAGCTGCGGCCGGGCGCGGTAGTAGGCGTCGTCGCCGTGCGGGACGAGGGTGTTGAGGCCATCGTTGCCGCCGGAGAGTTGCACGACAACGAGGACCCGGTCGTCCTTGAAGCCGAGAATGCTCTGGCTTGCAGCTTCGGCGGTACGGGTAATGAACTGCGGCGCGAGGCCCATCGCGGAGAACACGGCGGCCGATTTCATGAAGTCGCGTCGGGTGAGGATGTGCGGCATGGTGATACTCCGTCGTTGACTCAGCAAAGCTGGTACTCGGCGAGACTGAACACAAGATGTAACACGGCGGTCATCTGTCCGGTGGACAGGGAGTCCGCGGAGATGGACGTATCGAGCGCGGCGGAGGGGGTCAGCGCGGCGGCGAGCGTCCTGCGTTGTTCCTCCGTCAGCTCGCGCTGCACGAATCGTTTGGCGAGTGCGTCGATACACTCGCCCGTGGTGGAGAATTCGAGCGTGCGAAAGAGACCCCGGACGTCCCACGCCTCGCCGGCGCCGCGGGTGAGGAGCGTATTCTGCACGAGGGCGTTCCGCTCCTCCTTCGTTGGCGCGCTCTTCATCTGCTGTTGGAGCATGCGTCGCTCCGCCTGCGGCATGGTCTCGATGGTTTCGCGGTAGCGCTCTTGGTACGCCTTGCTCATGTTCGTCCGCATTCCACCCATGTCCATCATGGTCATCTCGTCCGGCTCGACGAAATCGGCGACGACGAGGGACCGCGAGAGGTTGTATCGCCGGAGGAGCGTGTTGGCGTTGATCCAGGCGCGTCCACCGTCCCAGCCTTTGACGTTGGGCGGGTAGAAGAGCGACTGGCCGAGGGAGGCCGCCGATCGGGCCATGGCGGCATAAGGGGGTGTCTGGATGTCAAGGTGCGCGGCGAGCTGGATGACGTACTGGACCGGACTTTTGATCTGTGTGCCCATGGCGCGATCGGAATAGAAGGCGCGGGACGAGAAGAGCGCCTGCAACATCGGTTGCAGGTCGTAATTGCCGTCGCGCAGGATGCCGGCCAGCGACGTGACGATGTCGGGTTCGGGATTTTCATAGGCGAAGAACGACCAGAGCTTTCGGGCGATGAATTCGGCGGTGGCGGGCTGTTCGAAGATGATGTCGATGATGTCCCAGCCGTCGAAGTTGCCCGTTCGGCCGAGAAACGATTTGGCGCCGAAGTCATGCCGGTTCTCGTCGAAACGAAACGCACCGTTTGTCGTAGTCCAGCCGGTGAACGCGCGTGCGGATTCCTTGATATCGACCTCGGTGTAGTGGCCGGTGCCCATCGTGAACAGTTCCATGAGTTCGCGCGCCCAGTTTTCATTGGGCGACTGTTTGACATTCTGGACGTTGTCGAGGTAGCGGAGCATCGCGTTGGACTGGCCGACGGCGACGGTGAGTTCCTTGAAGTTGCCGGCGGCGTGCCGGCGGACGATGGTGTTGATCTCGAAGTTTGCGGCAGACGCCTGCACCTTTTGCGCGGACGTGGCGAAATGGCCGTGCCAGAACAGCGAGAGTTTTTCCTGTAGGGGACGCGGCGTATTCATCATGCGTTGGATCCACCACGCCTGTAACATGGCGACTGCGGCCCGTTCGCGAACGCGCCAGTCGTTCTGGATCTTGCGGCGTTCATCCTCGCCGGCCGCGGCCTCGCGCGCGTCGCGATACGCACGATAGTCATCGCGCGTGGGGAGGAAACCCGGTTCGATCGCGGAATCTGGAGTCGCGCCGAAATAGACGAGTTCGGCGGCGGCGTCCTCGGCGGAGCGCAGGGCCAGGCTGGCGACGCGAGCCTCCGGGATACCGAAGCCAGCACGATTAAGTAAATGCCGAGCGTGGCGCTCAGACCACTTGGACGAGGAGAGCGGCTCGAGATCCGGGTGTAATTTCATTCGCAGTCTCCTCCGTTCCTAAGTATATCCCGCTCTCGCTCCGGCGGACATAAGGTCGTATCCGCATTGTGTTTACACGATAGGATTCGCTACACTTTTGTGATTCCGGGGGTCCTTTGGCAGCGAGCTGTTTTTTTGCCCCCGGCCTTTCAATTCATCCAGTGCCCGGACCCCTGCGCATGGTTACGGGTATGCCGGATAGGCGGTTCAGATGGCGACAAAACTGGCGGGAATACTGCGGTCCTCGGTGCTCCGTAAGCAGATCATCGCGCTGACGGGGCTGGGGATGGTGGGGTTTCTGGTCGCGCACCTGTCCGGCAACCTGCTGATTTACGGCGGGCCGGAGGTGTTCAACGCGTACGCGGAGAAGATGGCGTCGCTGGGGCCGCTGTTGTGGGTGGCGCGCGGCGTGCTGATCGCGGCGTTCGTCGTGCACGTGTGGCTGACGCTGGCGCTGGCGCGGGAGAATCGCGCGGCGCGCCCGCAAGCGTACGAGGTGGATGCGCCGAAGGGCGACCGGCAGTTCACGACGCTCACAATGCGGTACACGGGGATTTTCATCGCGATATTCCTGGTGCTGCATCTCTATGACTTTACTTTCGGCACGAAGACGGGTCCGCAATCGGTCGTGTCGGCGATTGAGGCCGACGTGAGCCAGGGCTTGTTCGGTCTGGTGTGGAATTCGTTCTCGACGGTGGGCGGTGTGTGGCGCGTGCCGATTTATCTGCTCGCGCTGTGCGGCGTGGGGATGCACCTGAGCCACGCGATTCAGAGCGTGTTTCAGACGTTCGGGTTCAGTCATCCGAAGTACACGCCGATCGTGAAGGTGGGCAGCGTGCTTATCGGCGCGGCGGTCGCGGTTGGGTTCGCGACGATCCCGCTGTACGCGGCGTTCGGGCCGTTGCCGGGGAAGTGACGCGATGTTGAACGCGAACGTACCCGGCGGACCGCTGTCGCAGAAGTGGACGGCGTACAAGAGCAACCTGAAGCTGGTGAACCCGGCGAACAAGCGCAAGCACACGGTGATCGTGGTGGGGACGGGGCTCGCGGGAGCGTCCGCGGCGGCGACGTTGTCCGAACTCGGGTACCGGGTGCAGTGTTTTTCGTTTCACGACAGTCCGCGGCGCGCGCACAGCATCGCGGCGCAGGGCGGGATTAACGCGGCGAAAAACTACCAGAACGACGGCGACAGCGTGTGGCGGCTGTTTTACGACACGATCAAGGGCGGGGACTACCGCTCGCGCGAGGCGAACGTGTACCGGCTGGCGGAGATCAGCACGGCGATCATCGATCACTGCGTGGCGCAGGGCGTGCCGTTCGCGCGGGAGTACAGCGGGCTGCTCGACAACCGCTCGTTCGGCGGCGCGCAGGTGTCGCGGACGTTCTACGCGCGCGGGCAGACGGGACAACAGTTGCTGATTGGCGCGTACAGCGCGCTGATGAAGGAGGTCGCGCGGGGCGGCGTGGAGATGTTCCCGCGGCGCGAGATGCTGGATTTGGTCGTGGTGGACGGGCGCGCGCGCGGAATCATCGTGCGCAATTTGACGACGGGCGGCTACGAGCGGTACGCGGCGGACGCGGTGTGCATCGCGACGGGCGGGTACGGCAACGTGTTCTATCTGTCCACGAACGCGAAGAACAGCAACGTAACGGCGACGTGGCGATGCCACAAGCGCGGGGCATACTTCGCGAACCCGTGCTTCACGCAGATTCATCCGACGTGCATCCCGGTGCACGGCGACTACCAGTCGAAACTGACGCTGATGAGCGAGAGCCTGCGCAACGACGGGCGGATCTGGGTGCCGAAGGAGGCGGGCGACGCGCGGCACCCGAACGACATCCCCGAGGACGAGCGGGACTACTACCTCGAGCGGCGCTATCCGGCGTTCGGCAACCTTGTGCCGCGCGATGTGGCGTCGCGTGCGGCGAAGGAACGTTGCGACGCGGGGTACGGCGTCGGATCGACGAGGATGGCGGTGTACCTCGATTTCCGCGACGCGATTCGGAGGCTGGGCCGCGAGACGATCGCTGACCGATACGGCAATTTGTTCGAGATGTACGAGAAGATCGCGGCCGAGAACCCGTACGAGCGGCCGATGAAGATTTATCCGGCGGTGCATTACACGATGGGCGGGTTGTGGGTGGACTACAACCTGATGAGCAACCTGCCGGGGTTGTTCGTGCTGGGCGAAGCGAATTTCTCGGACCACGGCGCGAACCGGCTGGGCGCAAGCGCGCTGATGCAGGGGCTGGCGGACGGGTACTTCGTGATCCCGTACACGATGGGGAATTATCTCGCCGGCGGTGTGGAGAAGATTGACGCGAATCACCCTGCGTTCGACGCGGCGCAGGCCGAAGTGACTGGACGGACGAACGCGCTGCTCGCGCTCAAGGGCAAAAAGACGGTCGATGAGTTTCACCGGGAACTCGGACTTGTGATGTGGGACAAGTGCGGGATGTCGCGGAACCGGAGCGGACTCGAGGAGGCGATTGGGCAGATTCGGGATCTGCGCGACGCGTTCTGGCGCGAGGCGACGGTGACAGGGTCCGAGGGCGAATTCAACCAGACGCTGGAACGCGCGGGGCGCATCGCGGACTATCTCGAATTCGGCGAGTTGATGGTGCGGGACGCGCTGCACCGCGAGGAATCGTGCGGCGGGCATTTCCGGGAGGAGTACCAGACGGAGGACGGCGAGGCGCTGCGGAACGACGCCGAGTTCACGTACGCCGCGGCGTGGGAGTTTACGGGCGTCGGCGCGCAGCCCGCGCTGCACAAGGAACCGCTGATCTTCGAGGAGGTCCACCCGACCACGAGGAGTTACAAGTAGCGATGGACGCGGCGACGATCAGCCTGACGCTCAAGGTCTGGCGGCAGAAGGGGCCGGGGGCGCGCGGGTACTTCCAGAAGTTCGTGCTGAAGGACCTGAGCACGGAGATGTCATTTCTTGAGATGCTGGACGTGGTCAACGCGGAGATCGAGCGCGAGGGCGGCGACCCGATCGCGTTCGAGCACGATTGCCGCGAGGGGATTTGCGGGTCGTGCGGCGCGGTGGTGAACGGCAAGGCGCACGGGCCGGACGCGGGCACGACGCTGTGCCAGTTGCATCTGCGGCGATTCAAAGACGGCGAGACGCTCGTGATTGAACCGTTCCGCGCGGCGAGTTTTCCGGTGATCAAGGACCTCGCGGTGGACAGGTCGGCGTTTGATCGGATCATCCAGGCGGGCGGATTCATCTCGGTGCGCGCGGGGTCCGCGCCGGACGCGCACGCGGTGCCGGTGCCGCACGCGAACGCGGAAAAGGCGTTCGACGCGGCGGCGTGCATCGGGTGCGGCGCGTGCGTGGCCGCGTGCCCGAACGCGTCGGCGATGCTGTTCGTCGCCGCGAAGGTGAGCCACTTGAACCTGTTGCCGCAGGGCGCGCCGGAGAAGTACCGGCGGGCCGTCGGGATGGCGGAACAGATGGACGCGGAAGGGTTCGGCAACTGCTCGAACCACTACCTGTGCGAGGCGGCGTGCCCGAA
>CAYUZD010000194.1:0-6357 GCA_964449475.1 uncultured Nitrospirales bacterium | reverse complement strand
CCGTCAACGTCCACTACGACACCGTGTCGCGCGGCGGCGATCCCGCGGCCTACGCGAACCACCAGCGCGCCGAGTACCACCGGGCCGCCGTCGAATTGAGCGATGAGCGCGCGATCTACGTCGCCCCGCTCACCGGCTTGAAACCCGGCACGGACTACTATTTCGTCACGGAAAACGAAGAGAACGGCGTCTCGCAGGAGCGCAAATTCCGCACGCTGCCCGGCGGCGACAAGCCCTTCCGATTCGTGAACGGGGGCGATATGGGCGCGGACGGTCTCGTCGTGCCGTTGCTCAAGCTGGCCGCGAAGACCGACCCCGATTTCGGGCTGATCGGCGGCGACCTCGCGTATGAGAACGGCCTGCTCGCCGCCAACCGCACCTGGGACCGCTGGCTCAAGAATTGGTCCGACTACATGGTTACGTCCGACGGCCGCATGGTGCCCCTCGTCACGGCGATCGGCAATCACGAGACCAACGATTATCAATCCAGCGACCTTGAGATGCAGTCGCCGTGGTACACCGCGTTCTTCGGCCGGCAAGGCGAACACGTCTACTGGTCGTTTCACGTCGGCGACAACACCGTGTTCTATCTGCTTGACAGCGGGCATCTCGTCCCGCACGCGGGCGAGCAGGCCGACTGGCTCAAGGCGGAACTCGATAGGAACAAGGGCGTGCGGCACCAGTTCGCCGCCTATCACGTCCCGCTCTACCCCGCCCACCGTCCCTACGACGGCGATTATTCCGTCCGTGGGCGAACGCACTGGGCGCCGTTGTTCGACGCGTTCCAACTCGACATCGCGCTCGAGCACCACGACCACGTGTTCAAGCGCAGTAAACCGCTGAAGGGCAATCAGGTAGTCAACGACGGCGAAGGAACCATCTATCTCGGCGACGGATGCTTCGGCCGCGCCCCGCGGACGGTCGAACCGCAACCGCGCTGGTACAACGAGAAGGAACTCGCCGTCGGACATTTCTGGGTCATCGACGTTTCCAAGAAGGAACTCGAGTTCGAAGCGATCGACGACCAGGGCAAGTCTATCGACAAGTTCTCGCTGCCTACTCGCTGACTGCTTCCGCCGCGGCTTGTTCGTACATCGCGCGGGCCTCCATGTACGCGGCGTGCGCGGCTTCCCGGTCTTCCGCGCGGATCGCTCTCTGTTTCATCTCCCAGCAGCGATCCACGGACGCGACGCACCATTCCGCGCTGCGTCTGGACGCGCGCACGGGCTTGTCGCCGACGAGCGCAAATACCGGATTCGTGTGGCTACTCTGATACACGCGCAGCGCGATCCAACTGGAGAACTTCATGTCGTAGTCGAACGAAACGTCGACAAACTCGCCGTTCGCTTCGATCGTCCTCGATTCGACGGGATACCCGTTGACGATTAACTCGACGTTGACGTTTCGCGAGTCGCCGATCCGCGCGCGCTCGATGTCCCAGTACGGCTGCGCGTTCGAGGGCTGCGCCGCAATATACTTGCCGACCTCGTCTTGCACCTCCGGAAGATACGCCGCGACCTTCGCCGTCACCACGACACGCTTCGGCCGCTCCAGCCGCAATTCGCTCTCGTTCGTCCCGGGCACGGCATCGTCCACGCGAAGATCGATGATGTGCGACTTGCCGTCGCTCACGTAATTCGCGCCAAGCTTGATCTGCTGAACGAAATCGTCAAACGTCAACGTGTCCAGCTTCGCGTAGCTCCGGCCCATGCCGACGCGCTCGTCGTAGATGCACGGGAAATCCGTCTCCCCGCTGATGCTCGCGCGCATTCCCGAGTTCAGCGTGTGGTACCAGATGTTCAGCTCCCACGGCGCCGGTGTGTCCACGGTCGAGATGAAGTCGCACGCGCCGTGCGCGACGGTAACGATATATTCATTCGCGCCGATCCCGTCGAATTTCGGAATCACGTAGTTCGGCAGCGCATTCGTCGGCGCCTGCGGTTCGAGGCCCCAGCCCGAGTGCGCGTACCCCGTGACGCCGCCCTGCGACTGCGCCCACTTCATCACCGGTAGCGTCCAGCTCGGCCATTCCTCGATCTTGGTCGTGCCGGGGTAGTCGTCCTCCTTAAGCCGCAGCAGGCATACGTGCCCAGCGTGGCTGGACGGGAAACCGGACACCTCGACGTCGTACCGCATCAGGTTCAGCGGCGTCGAGAGCGCGTGGTCATGACCCTCGAAGAACGACTTCTGGTGATACCAGCACGGCCCCCATGTGAGTACGCACGCGACGTTGAGATCCTCGCCGAGTCCCTGCCGGAACATGCTGGCCGGGTTCACGCCCGCCTCCGGGCTCTCGTAGTGCGAACATCCGCCCGCGTGCACGTGGTGGTCGCCGCTGTACCAGCCCAGCGCGGCGAGATGCGTCCAGCGTTTCAAGTCAAACCGCGCGCGCACTTCCGTCGCGCCGGTCGCGACCTCGACCGTCTGCGTCTGTGGGACATACTCGGGTCCGCGCGTCGCGAAGACATCGTACGTCCCCGGCGGCAGGATGACGTGCTCGCCCGTCGTGCGGTACACCTGCCGCTGGAAGTAGAAGTCGGGATACGCGTCCATCATCGCGACGCGACGCGCCGGCAACGGATAGATCCCGCGGAACCGGCTCGATTGCGGATCCGGTCCCCACAGCGGCGATTCCGCGCGGTCGCGCTTGGGTTCCTCGGCCACGCGCCGGTCGATCCGATCGCGAATGACGAACGACGCCATCGTCGCTGACCCGTCCACGTCGCGCACATCGAACACCAGTTTTCCCGACGGCTGACACTGAAACAGAAACGCGAGGGCATTCCGGTAGCCGAGATCCTCAGTGCCCGCCCCTACGTCGAACGAGAGCTGCGCCTCGCGCGGCCCGTTCGCGTTCGTGTACGCCAACAAGACGTGGTACTCGACTTCGGCCCCGAGCAACGTTTCGGCCATCGGCCGGCGCCGGTACAGTTCGAGTTCGAGGAACCGGTCTGCAACCTGGCCCGGAGACAACAGGTGCTCTTCTTTGGGCACCGGCTGGCCGGACGAAGCGAACAGCGTCGGTTCCGATTGCGGCGACCGCACGCGCAGCGCGCCTTGCGTGCCGGATTCGTTGTGCACTTTCACCAGGAACGCCGACCACCCACCCTGCGTCAGTACTGCCGCCGCCGGGCCGCGCGCCGCCTTCACGCGCATCTCGGGATTGATGTGCACCATCGCCAGGCAATGCGCGTCGAGCACGGCCTGCACGTCTCGCGCGAGTTTCGCGTCGTGCGGCGCGTGTGCGAGTTCGGCCAACTTCGCGGCATCTTCCGCCGGCAAGGGCCGACCGACCTGTTCGAGCGCCATCGCGACCCGTTGCGCCTGCGCGAGCAGGGGTTGCGGTTCCGTGTCCTCGACGGCGTAGAACTCCTGCGCCATTGTCGCGGCAGCCATCGATAGAAACGCGACGAACGCGGTGAGTGGGGGGGAGAAACGCATCGCGTGGCCCTCCGGCGTAGGGGAATCGTCCGAGTCTACGCCGTGATGCGGGCGGGGTCAACGACCCCGGAGGGCTATTCGAGCATGTGCTCGACTTGCCGTCCGCGTGCCGGTTCGAGTTCGGGGTGCCGGTTCAGCGTCCGCGCGCAGGTGTTCCAGCGCAGGATGGTTTCGTCGTTGTTCGCGGGTCGCATCCGCTCCGCCTGTTCGTAGGACTGCATCGCCTTGCGATACCACTCCCACGCGGCCTCGCCGTCGCCCGGTCCTCCGCGTTCGAGATGCGTCTTCGCCTTCCGCTCGCAGATGACGCCGTGGTAATAGACGCGGCTGTATTCATCCCGCAGCTTGCCGAGCACGGCCGTCGCCGCGGGCACCGCCGTGCCCAGTCGCGTTGGAAACTGATCGGTGAGCGACAGAAGCAGCAAAACCTGCGCGCGCTGGTTGTCCGGGTCCGCGGCGAGCACATCGAGACAGATGCTCTCCGCCTCCATCGGTTCATTCAGCAGCCGGTACCGCTCGACCCGGTCGAGCGCGGCCTGCGTCGCCTTCTCCGAAATCGGCTTCAACTCGAACATCGCCGGATCTCCCGCCGTTTGCCACTCACCGTGGATCAGTCGCCCGTCATCCTGAGCTATTCGCTCGTCATCCTGAGCGATAGCGAAGGATCTCGTCAACCCGCGGACCCGCTTTAGGTCAAACGCTGCGTGTCTGGGTTGGAAAATCTTGACCCTGTCGCGTCCGTCACTTGGCCGCCGGCACCAGCATCCTGAACAGCCGCATCAGCGGGTCGTAGAACCGATCGACGACGCGTTCCTTCAGCGGAATGATCGCGTTGTCCGTAATCGTGATGTGTTCCGGACACACCTTTGTGCAGCACTTCGTGATGTTGCAGAAGCCGACGCCCTGCGACTTCTTCAGATCCTCGAGCCGATCCTCCGTGTCGAGCGGGTGCATCTCGAGTGCCGCCGTGTACACGAAGAACCGCGGACCGATGAACTCCTCGTGCAAATGGTGCTCGCGCAACACGTGGCACACGTCCTGGCACAGGAAACACTCGATGCACTTACGGAACTCTTGCACGCGCTCGACGTCCGCCTGTTCAATGCGCCACGTGCCGTCCGCCGCATCCGGCTTGCGCGGCTTGAACGGTTTGATTTTTTTCTTGACGCGGAAGTTCCACGATACATCGGTAACGAGGTCGCGCATTGTTGGGAACGCCTTCATCGGCTCGACCGTCACGGGCGCGTCCAGCGGCAGGTCGCTGAGCCGCGTCATGCACATGAGCCGCGGGTTGCCGTTCACCTCCGCCGAGCACGACCCGCACTTGCCCGCCTTGCAGTTCCACCGTACGGCCAAGTCGTTCGCCTGCTCGGCCTGGATGTTGTGCACCGCGTCCAGCACGACCATGCCCTCGGATACCTCGGTCGTGTAGTCATGGAATGCGCCCCCTTGCGTGTCCCCGCGCCAAATCCGGAATGTGGCCTTGGGCATTACTTCATCTCCTCGATGATCTGGTTCTGTTCCGCCGTCGGGTCGATGCGAGGGACCTTGTTCACGCTCATGGAGCCGTCTTTCTCCTTGCGGAGGACGAGGTTGTACTTGCCCCATTCGGACGATTTATCCGGGTAGTCCTCGCGGAAATGCGCGCCGCGGCTCTCCTTGCGCTCGATCGCCGCGCGCGAGACTGCCTCCGACACGGTTAGCAGATTGGCGAGGTCAATCGCCGTGTGCCAGCCGGGGTTGTACTCGCGGTTGCCCTGCACGACGACCTTCGCCGCGCGGTCTTTGAGCTTCAGCACGCCATCGAGCGCCGCCTTCATCTCGTCCTCGAGCCGCACAATGCCGACTTGCGCCTGCATCATGTCCTGCAGCGCGTACTGAATCTGGTACGGCCCTTCGCCGCCGCCCGACGCCTGGCGCTCGATCGGCTCCAACGACTTCCGCGCCGCCGCGTCCACGTCCGTGTCGCGCACGGCCGCCGCGCCGTTTTCCTTCGCAAACTTCGCGGCAAACTCGCCCGCGCGTTTGCCGAACACGAGCAAGTCGGACAACGAATTTCCACCGAGGCGATTCGCGCCATGCAGCCCGCCGCCGCATTCGCCCGCGGCAAACAACCCCGGCACGCTGGACATCTGCGTGTCACCGTCCACGCGCACGCCGCCCATCGCGTAGTGCGTCGTCGGCCCGACTTCCATCGCTTCGGTCGTGATGTCGATGCCCGCCAATTCCTTGAACTGATGGTACATGCTGGGCAACTTCTTGCGGATGTGTTCGCGCGAATTCGGTATGCGTTCCTTGATCCACGCGATATCGAGATACACGCCACCGTGCGGACTCCCGCGCCCCGCCTTGGTTTCGCGATTGATACACCGCGCCACATGATCGCGCGTGAGCAGTTCCGGCGGGCGTCGCGCGTTCTTGTCGCCCTGCGTGTACCGCCAGCCTTCCTCTTCGTTGTCCGCCGTCTGGTTCTTGTAGTTGTCCGGGATGTCGTCGAACATGAAGCGCTTGCCTTCGCTGTTCCGCAATACCCCGCCCTCGCCGCGCACGCCCTCCGTCACCAGAATGCCCCGCACGCTCGGCGGCCACACCATGCCCGTCGGGTGAAATTGCACGAACTCCATGTCGATCAGGTCCGCGCCCGCGTGATACGCCAGCGCGTGGCCGTCGCCCGTGTACTCCCAGCTGTTGCTCGTGATCTTGAACGCGCGGCCGAACCCGCCCGTCGCGAGCACGATCGCCTTCGCCTTGAACAGCATGAACCGCCCGCGCTCGCGTTCGTAGCCGAATGCGCCTGAGACGCGCTCGCCGTCTTTCAGCAGCGTCGCGACCGTGCATTCCATGTGGAACTCGATGCCCTGGTGGATGCCGTGATCCTGGAGTGTGCGGATCATCTCCAGCCCGGTGCGATCGCCC
>CAYUZD010000193.1:0-6394 GCA_964449475.1 uncultured Nitrospirales bacterium | reverse complement strand
AGCGCGCCGCGCTGCGGTTTGAGCGAGGCCTTCTTGCGCTCGTTCCGGTTCTGTTGGTCGCGCCACTGGCGTACTTCAGTCAGCAGGCCGACGACGCGATGCAGGCGGTCCTCCGCGTCGAAGCGGAACATCTCGAACAGCGCGAGCTTCTGAAACAGTTCCTTGAGCGCGTGTTCCACGTCCCCTTCGGGCCCGCCGTGGGCGGCGCGGAGCTTGGCCGCGGGCATCACGCCCTCGCGCGACTGCCAGACAATGTCGAACACCTCGCGGGCGGTCGCGGAGAAGTTGAACTTGGCGACGTACTCCATGACGGAGTCCGGGTGCCGGTAGACCTTCTCGAGCACGAATTCGGCGGCGCCCTTCTTGGTGCTCGGCGCGTCGATGCCGAGGTGTTCCTCGAGGAACCGGAACTCCTGCGGCGCGAGGTTCTTGATGCGCTGGAACATCGCCGGAACATCGCCGTGGTTTTCGAGGCCCTCGATGATCCGCTTGACGGCGTTGATGCCTTCCTGCGGCAGCTTGACCTTGGTGATGTCCGTGTAGAGCAGCTTGTGATTGACGTCAACGAGATACTCGATCTCTTCCTGTGGAAGTTCGAGCTTCTTCGAGAGAAACCGCGACGTGAGCCCGGCGCGGCTGTTGAGCGAAAGTTCCTTGGCGATCTGGAAGACAGGACGGCCCATGCCTTCCATGGCTGTGATCATGCTTGCGCGTTGCGCCATGCCCGCGATCCCCCTGCGTCCCCCCCGGCGCGTTCGCAGCACGCGCCCGGGCAAAATCCCCCTTGAGGCAGCGTATAGAATAATCGGCTCGGCGTAAAAAGTAAAATGGTTTTTTGTTTCGGCGCCGTTCCCGGTTCGGAGGACATTGGCCCGGCCCGGGTCCGCCGGGCTATGATTATTGACAAATGAGCTACTCCGCACGCATAGGCGGCGCGATCGTCGCGTCACTCTTGCTTAACCTAGCGCTGTTGATGGCGCTGCCACACGCCGTGCGCGGGAACGTGTCGCTGGCCGAAAATCCCACGCGGGAACGTGCGATTCGGCTCGATTTTCGGCCGCCAGAATCGGAGTTGGAACAGAATGAGGCGCTTCGCCGCCTGATTGACCCGGGGGCCGCGGCGGAGCGGCCGGTGGGCGAGACCGACCTGATTTCCAGCCAGGATTCCCAGGCGCAGGACAACTCGGATGCCGAGGGCGACCCGGCCAAACCGGCCGTTGACGAGATTGACGACTTCGACCAACTGGGCACGCCGCCCGCGATGCCGTCGGAGCCGGTGGCCGTGCCGCCGCCCGCACCGGAACCCCTCCTAACCGAAACCCCGACGCAGCCCGCACCTGAACTCGCCGCGCCGGTCGCGGAACCCCGAGAGACGGGCACCGTTCTCGCCCGCGCGGAACCGGCCGAGGCCCAGCCTGAGCCGGTCGCACCGCTCAAATCGGAGACGGACCTGGAGGAACTTACGCCGGTCGAGCAAACGGAACTCGAGCCGACGCCCGAGCGGTTCAAGGTGGCCGACGCGGCGCCGCCAGCGGTGCCGTCGCGGCCGTTGCCGGTGCAGGAACTGCGGTCCACGCGCGGCCGCGAGGACGGCGGCGCAACCGATTCGGGCTTCACGAGTTTCGAGGCCACGCGGCATGAACTTGGCGAGTACATGTTGCTCGTGCGCAAGGCGGTCGAGCGCGAATGGCGCACGACGCTGCGGCTGCGGTATACGGGCGTCTCCCGCACGGAAGCCCTGATCGCGTGCAGCATCCGGCCCGACGGGACGCTCGAATATGCGCGTGTGGTGGACGCAGGGTCGTCGCTGACGTACGCCGTGCTGTGCCGGCAGGCGATCGAGCAGGCGGCACCGTTCGCGCCGTTTCCGTTTACCGTTCCGGAGATCTACCGGAAGGACAACCTCGAAATCACATGGAAGTTTTCCTACTTGTGAAGGAGTCGCGTCAAGCATGACCGCGCTGGAACAGGGGATTGATTTTGCGCAGAAGGGCGGCTGGACGATGGTGCCGCTGGGCCTGTGCGCCGTCGCGGGACTCGCCGTTGCGCTCGAGCGGGCGTTCGCGCTGCGCCGGCGCCGCGTGATCCCGCAGAGTCTCGTGGACATGCTGGACATGTTTCAGGGCGAGTCTTCCGTTGACCCGATGCTCCAGGCGTGCCGTCACTCGCGCAACAGCCTGGCGCGGCTGATCGAGGGGCTGCTCTTCGCGCGGCGGCAGAGTCCCGCGCACATCACGGACACGCTGCACGCGATGGGCCGGCGCGAAGTCGAGCGGCTCGAACGCGGCCTGCTGGTGCTCGAGATCGTCGCGGGCGTGGGGCCGCTGCTGGGATTGCTCGGCACGGTGCTCGGCATGGTCAGCGTGTTCGACGCGATCACGGCGGAGGGCCTGGGCAATGCGCAGGTGCTCTCGAGCGGGATCAGCGAGGCGCTCATCACGACGGTGACCGGACTCATCGTCGGCATACCGGCGCTCGCGCTGTACAGCTACTTCAGCAAGCGGGCGGAGTCGCTCGCGATCGAGTTGCACGAACTGGGTACGTCGTTCGTCGCGCGGCTGGTCGAGACGCTGCAGCGGAAGAACATCGAACCGTTCGAGGGGCGCGACGCTCAGTCCGCCGGCGGGCCGAGGTAGACGAACCGGATTGTGTCGTCGCTTGCCGTGTAGCCGTAGTGCGGCAGCGGCCACTGTTGAATGATGAGGCGCATCGCGGTTTCCAGCGGCACGTCCACGATTACGCATGGGTTCACCGGCAAAATACCCGAGCGCCGGTCCGCTTCCACCTTCATGCCCAACTGTTCCCCGAGCGATGCGAGACACTGCGAGAGCGGCGTCGCGTCGGACGCTTCGACGAGGCGGTTCGCGTCCGGCGGCCGCGCGGGTAGATACAGCGTGACGCGCCGGTCCAGCGTGCGCGGGCGGGGCTGGCCGGGCGAGTTGACGAAGATGCGGTCGCGCTGAGAGGCGCTGGGCGACGAGAAAAACATCGTGGCGCCGTCCGCGCGGACCCTGCACGTCGCGCCCGAGAGGCGCGCGGAGCGGAGTATGGCGTCGAGCGCTACGCCGAGCGGCACGTCGTGCAGCGCGGTCTCGCCGCAGAGCGCGGACGCGACAACGTTGTCGGCCACGAGCGTGACGCGATACGCCTGGCCCAGGAGCGCGAGCGCGCCGTAGACCGGCGTATCGGCGCCGAGCCGGACGGTGGCGGTGATTCTCGCGGCGGAGCGATCCATAGACGACGACGGGGCGAACGCGTTGAGCCCCTCGAAGCCCGGCGCGTGGATGAAATCGTATCCGGCGGCGCGCGTGAGCGCCATGCCCGAATCGGCCGCGATGCGTTTGACGATGTCGGCGGCGGACGTGTCGTTCAGCGAATACGGCCCGGCGTGGTGGTATTCGATGCCGTTCATCACGACGATGCTACGCCCTGTCCGCTGGCCCAGCTCGCGCACCATCGGCCCGATCGGTCCGCGCGCAAGCTCGATCGGGGTGAACTGGCCCGGTGACTCGACGGATTCTTCATCGGTCGCGGATGGAGTGGATGCGCAGGACGCCAACGCGACGGCCCATGAGAGCGTCATGGCGGCGTGAAGCGCGCGTCCAAGGAATCGGTCCATGTTGCCCCCTTTAGAAGTGATGGACGGTATCCATCGGTCCGCGAAAACACCGCGGGCAGAAGTAGGAACCGTCATGCGTCCGGTTTCGGCTCGCCTCCTCCACGCACGCGATGCACGCGACCGCGCCGCAGCGCTTGCACTCGAGACCGTGTTGCGGCGCGAGGCCGGGCGCGTTCGCGAGGCGGCCGTCGTACAACCCGCGCGTCCACGAGGGCCGGGCGAGCGGCGTGCGGCATTGGCAACAGGTACTCGTGCGGGTCTTGTCGCTGAGCGGGTTGGACATGAGGTAGCGGGGCGGTCGCGTGTTGGTCGCGTAGATGTGGTAGACGCGGCAGCCGGGACAGCGGACCTCGGAGAGCGGCAGGCCGTAGGTGGCCGGGTCCTCGCGCACGACGAACGAGACGAGTTCGAGCGGGAGCGGCGTCAGGTTGCCCTGTTCCGTGCGGATTTCCGCCTGGCACACGGGACAGGTCAGATGGATCGCGACGCGCTTCTTGCGATCCACGAGGTACGGAGTCAACGCGACGAGCACGCCCGCCGCGAATACGGCGAGCGTGACGGGCAGGATGATCGACTGCAGATCGGCCACGCGATGCGTCCCCCCGAAGTGAATCCCGCGACCGCGCGAATGGCTCCCGCGGCCCCGCGAGTAGTTCTCGCGGGCGTTGTGCCGGGAATCTGGGCGGCATTATACTCGCGGCATGATTGCCGCAACGCTCGCCTTGGCCGCCGCGCTGACCCAGCACTCGCCCGCCGTGGATGGCATGGTGCCGTACATGTTCACGTTCAAGAACGGCGATCCGGTGCTGTATGCGTACGTGGACCCGGCGCACCTCGATCGCGTTTCGATTCCCGTACGTATCGACGAACCGTGGAACAAAAGCACGTTTGACATGAACTTGCAAAAGTCATTCATCGCGGACAGCAGTGAGGAACTCTCCTCGACCCGCGAGGCGCGGCTCAAGCGAGCGTGGGAAGCCGCAGGCGGCCAGGAAATCACGGACCGGTCGGGCAACAAGTACTGGGTACTCAAGTCCGATCTCGACAAGCGCCAGCGCGCGGAGTCGATGATCGCAACCGCCTTCCCGGAACGGGTGGAGGAGGCGGTCGAGCCGTCGTCCGCGGGCGAGATGAAGGAGGGCGCGGCGCCCGGCCCGGGGTTTCTCGCGCTGTGGGGCGGGCACGTGGCCGTGATTTTCGGTGGCGTGCTGGCGGCCGCGGGCGTGGTGTGGTGGGCCGTCAGACGGCCGTGGGCGCCGGTGTGACGTCCGTGAACCGGACGATTTCGTACGCGTTCACCTGTTCCGTCTTTCCCTTGAGCACGGGCGTACCCGCGGAGCGCACCTCGACAACGTCCTTCACGCGCTGATACGTGGTTTCGCCCACGATGACCTTGCCGCCGCCCGCGATCGAGCACAACCTCGATGCGATGTTGACGTGGTCACCGATAACGGTGAAGTCCATGCGCTTGGGCGAGCCGATGTAGCCGGTGAATACCTCGCCGGTGTTGACGCCGACGCCGAGCTCGAAGGTCGGCAGCCCGCGTTTCGCGCGCTCCTCGTTGAGCCGCGCGTTGCGCTCCTGCATCGCGATGCCCGCGCGGACGGCCTGGAGCGCGTCGGCGTCGGTGGCGAACGGCGCGCCGAACAGCGCCATCACGGAATCGCCGATGTACTTGTCGAGCGTGCCCTTGTGCTCGAAGAGGATCTCGGTCATCGCGGAGAAGTGCTCGTTGAGCAAATCGACCAGCCGGTCCGGGGAGAGACCTTCGGAGAGCGGCGTGAACCCACGGATATCGGCGAAGAGGATGGTGACGGTCTGTTTCTTGCCGCCGAGCTGGACCTCGTTCGTCTCGGACATGAGCATGTCGACAATGCCGGGAGAAAGGAAGCGGCTTAGATTGGCGCGTTTTTTCTCGGTCTCAAGCATGCGCTCGTAGAGCCGGACGTTTTCGATGGCAAACGCGGACTGGTTCGCCATCGCTTGAAGCAGTTCGAGGTCTTCCTCGTTGAACGCGACGTCGCCCCGGCGCGCGTCGATGTAGAGCGAGCCGAGGATGCGGCTCTCGATTTGCAGCGGCACGCACATCGCCGCCGTGATGCGCTGGAGGATGACGCTCTCGCGCCCGCCAAACTTCGAGTCGTTCTCGGATCCCGACATCAGGACCGGCTCGCCCTCGATGGCCGCGCGACGCGCGATGCCCATGCTCGGCGAACTCGCCTTTACCTCCTGGCCCATCGCGCGCGCGGCGCGCACGCTGAGTTCGCTGGTGACCTCGTCGCGCATCATTACGAAGCCGCGGTCCGCGCCCATTTCCTTGATGGCGAGGTCGAGCAGGTCATCGAGCCGCTTCTGCAGGTCGAAATCGGACGCGATCAGTTGGGACGTGCGGTAGAGCGCGTTCAGCCGGCGGAACGCGTGCTGCATCTTCGCGGGGATTTCCGGGGCGGGATGGCGCGCCGGCGTCGCCGTCGAGGCGGATCCGCCACTTGTCGTGGCCTTGCGGCCGATCATCGTGAGCTGCGCGGTCACATTGTCCATGTCCGCGGCGATCTTGTGGACCTCGATCTTAAGCGACGACTCGCGTTTGCGGCGCTCCAGCGTCTCCGGCGGGTCGTCGTGGAACACCAGGCGGCACCGGCTGCCGAGCATGATTTCGTCGCCGTCGCTCAGCAGCCGCTGCACGACGCGCTGCCGGTTTACGTAAGTGCCATTCATGCTCTTGAGGTCTTGCAGGATCGTCTGATCGTCGCGCAGGTATACTTTGGCGTGGTA
>CAYUZD010000192.1:0-6430 GCA_964449475.1 uncultured Nitrospirales bacterium | reverse complement strand
CTGCGGCCGGAGTCATGGCGGCAACGCTGCCGCCGCAACTGCCGAATCCGGATGCGTACCTCGTGACCGGCGGCGTGACGACCGGCGCGACGGGTTCTCAAGCGGGAGGAAGCACGGGCGGGTTGATCGATCTTAACCTCGCGACGCAGGCGCAGCTCGAGACATTGCCCGGCATCGGACCGAAATTGGCGCAACAGATCATTCAGTACCGCGAGTTGCAGCCGTTTCGCGATGTGTCGGACCTGGACAACGTGAGCGGGATAGGCCCGGCGAAGCTGGAGGCGTTGCGCGGATTGGTCACGGTGAATTGAGCGGGGGGCGCATGGAGTCGGAACGGGGAACGGGGTCCGGCGCGAAACCCGGGGTGCCCAAGCCGCCTGCGGATGCGCTGCGCGAGCAGCAGGCCATAGCGTCCGCGCTGCTGATCGGCGAGGAAATGCGCCGTAGCGATCGGGCGCAGACGTACACCCTGACGTTCCGGCTTGCCGTCTTCGTCGGCGTGATGATGCTGGTGGGGCTGATGGTGCTGTTTGGCTACGCGCGGATCGCGGGCGAGTCGTTCAACCCGTATCCGTACATGATTGTGCTGGGCGTTGCCGCGGCGGGCAGCGCGGCGGTGGCCTACTGGGGCTACGCGGAATCGCGGCGGGCGGGCCGCGAGGACGAATAGACCCCGACGGACGGTCGTCTGTAGTATTGGGCAAGGAACAGTCATCGGGCTCCACGTGTTTATACAGGAAGAGTCATTAGTCGGGGTTCGTTTGTAACTGGCTGTATCACAAGGGCTTAGGAGAAATTCATGCTCAAGAATGTGGTTTCATTCGTCGCAGTCGCCGCGCTACTGGTGTTGGGAGCCTCCGCCGGCGCGGACGACGCGTTGAAGGGCGATCCGTATCCGCTCAACGTCTGTGCAGTTTCGGGTGAGGAATTGGGGTCGATGGGCGACCCGATCACGTTTAATCATCAGGGCCGCGACATCAAATTTTGTTGCATCGGGTGTCAGCCGCGGTTCGAGGGCGCGCCCGCGAAGTTCCTGGCGGATGTGGATGCGAAGATCATCGAACAACAACTGCCGCACTATCCCTTGACGGCGGACGTCGTCTCCGGTGAAGCGTTGCCGGATGCCGCGAAAGTCATTAACCTCGTATATTTCAACCGGCTTGTGCGGTTCGGCGATCAGAAAAACGTGCAAAAGTTCATGAAGGATCCAGCGCCGTCTCTGGCAAAGCTGGACGAAGCCGTGATCGCCGCGCAGAAGGACTCGTACCCGCTCGACAAGTGCATCATCTCGGGCGAGCCGCTGGACGCGATGGGCGAGCCGGTGTTGAAAGTGTACGCGAACCGGCTGGTGGAGTTCTGTTGCGATCACTGCGCCGACAAGTTCGTCGCGCAACCAGGCAAGTACTGGGCGGCGCTCGACGGCGGCGAAGCTCCGGAACATCTCAGCCACGATGAGATTCACGGCGGCGAACACAAGGACCACTAGTCGAATCGAATTCGCGCGGCCCCGGATCGTGACGATCCGGGGCCGCGGTGTCTTTGTGCGTATAATCCCGCGACGAGTGTGGAGCAAAGCATGGAAACCTGGATCGAACGAGAGACCGGATTCGTGGGGCGAATCTTTCGCGTGGAGTGCGGCACCGTCCGTCTCGATGACGGCACCGAGGCGAAGCGGGACGTGGTGGTCCATCCGGGCGCCGTGGGGATCGTTCCCGTAATCAACGGTCGCGTCCTGCTTGTCAGGCAGTACCGGATTGCAGTCGAGCGCGATATGCTTGAGATTCCCGCGGGCAAGCTCGAGCCGGGTGATTCGCCGGAGGAACGCGCGCAGATCGAGCTCGCGGAGGAAGTCGGGTTCGCGGCGGGAAGACTGGTGCCGGCGGGCTGGGTGTTTCCGTCCGTCGGCATTCTGAGCGAATGTATCCACCTTTTCCTCGCGTTCGACCTGCGCCCGGAACGGCGCGACGCGGACGGCGACGAGCGCATCGACGTCGTACCCACGCCCATTTCGGATATCGGTCGCCAGTTGCGCGAGCACGAATTCGAGGATGCAAAGACGATCATTGGGCTGCACGCGCTGCTCGCGCACCTGGGGGCGTGACCCGGCGCTCCTTGGTGCGGCGTGCGGCGCCTGCGGTAGAATACGGGCTCCTTGCGGGAAGGAGCGTGGATGCAGGCTTGGCGTTTCCACGAATTTGGCGACCTAGCGAATTACCGGCTTGAAGAGGCACCCACCCCGGTCCCCGCCGCGGGCGAGGTGCTGGTCCGGCTGCAGTTCGCGTCGCTCAATCCCGCTGACCGTCTGCTCATCGAGGGCCGATACCCCGGGGCGGGCAAGTTGCCGTTGACGGTCGGCCGCGACGGCTCGGGCACGGTTGAGGATCCCGGAACGAGCGCGCGTTTCAAGCGCGGCGATGCCGTGCTCGTGCTGCGGAGCGAAATCGGCATTACGCGGCAGGGCACGCTCGCACAGTTCGTTGTTGCGCCGGAGGACGTGCTCGCGCCGGTGCCGGCGGGATGGTCGATGCAGGAAGCTGCCGCCGCGCCGCTCGTCTATCTGACGGCATGGAAGGCGCTGATCACGCAGGGTGGGCTGAAGCCCGGCGAGACGGTGTTGGTCACCGGAGCATCCGGCGGGGTCGGCATCGCGTCGATCCAGCTTGGCAAGGCGCTGGGCGCGCGCGTGGTTGCGCTGAGTCGCGACGCGGCAAAGCACGAACGGTTGCAGGCGCTGGGTGCGGGTGCCGTGTTGGACGACGGCGCGGGCGATCTTGCGAACCGCGTCGCGCAGGCGATCGGCGGCGGGCCGGACCTGGTGATCGAGCATCTCGGCGGCTCGCGGCTCGCGGAACATGTCGCGATGCTGAATATGAACGGCCGCGTGATGGTAATCGGGTTGTTGGCTGGCCGGAAGTCGGAATTGGACATGGGAATGGTGTTGTTCAAGCAAGTGCGCATCGAAGGCGTTCACGTGGGCCGGTTGACGCCGGCGGAGGCGCAAGCCGCATGGACGCAGATAGTTGCGACGATGAATCGTGCCGGCGTTCGGCCGGTAGTGGACAAGACATTTTCGATGAAGGCGGTGCACGACGCGTTCGCGCGCCTGGCAGGCGGTCATCTGGGCAAGGTGCTGGTAGAGGTCGGCGCGTGAAGCGCCGCGACGCGGCAAGGAGATGGCATTGGAATCGGCAGTGACGTTGAATACGGTCGACCGGGCCGAACAGGTGTTGCTGGACAACGAGCCGGAAATCGCGCTCGGGCTCGTGCGGGGGTTGTACGGCCAGGTGCTGCCGAGCTCGGACCGCGGCCGCGCGCTGGCGATCGAGGTCGTGTGCCTCGAGCGTCTCGGACGGACCGACGAAGCGGAACGGACGGTCGTCGAAATGATGAAGGAAGAAGGCGACGACCACGCGTACGTACTCGCGGCGGGGATCGAGTTCTCGGAACTGGATTCGCCGCTCCATGCCGAGGTGTTCCTGCGCAACTTGTGCGAGATTGACCCGGCGAGCAGCGTGGCGTGGTACAACCTTGCGATTGCGCTCGGGCGCGAGGACCGCTTCGTCGAGGCCGTGCAGGCGTACGACCGATGCATCACGATCACGCCGGAATTTTCGGACGCCTACCGGCAAAAGGCGTTCTGCCAGGAGACGATGGACGACCTGCCGGGCGCCGCAGCCACGTATCGCCGCTATCTCGAACTGAGTCCAGAGGACGCCGATGCGTGGAAGTCGCTTGGCATCGTTGAAAGCGACCAGCGGCGGTTCACCGAGGCCTACGACGCGTTTCGCCATGCCGTGCAGCACACGGCTGAGCCCGAGGACATCTACTTCAACTGGGCGATCACCGCCGTGCGCAATTCCGACGTGGAACAACAGCGCGTGTGCATCGACAAACTGCAAGACATCGACCCGAACGGTTGGCGGACGCTGCTCGCACGCGCGGACCAGGAAGAAAACGACGGCCAGGTGTGGGCCGCGTGGGAGTTGCTCTGCGAGGCGTTCGAGAACGTGCTCGACGAGGACGCTGAACCGGACGAATCGGACGACGAAGACACGGAGGGGTATGTGTCGTCGGTGCTGCTCCGGTTCGCGTACCGTCACGACATGCGCGAGCACGTGACGGAGTACGTGTTGCGGATTTTCGAGGAACGACTGTTCACCGAAGAAGTGCTGGAAGCGTTGCAGGCGCTCGAGGGCCGGTTCTCGAACACTGCCGCGAGTTTCCAGGCCGTGATGAAGCGGACGGACAACGGGACGGACGCATACATCGTCTACGGTGTGTCGGCGGACGATGCGGACGAGGCGGGCCGGCTCGCGTTGGCGTTCGAGGAACGCTGCGCGCCGGACACGGTCGCCTCTCTGTATGCTCTGCACCAGCTGACCGCGCCCGACGAGGGCCGGATTGGCGTCTATTGGCGCTCCGGCGAATTCGATCGGCCGCCCGGCATGTGACAGCACGATGAACGTCATCGTCACCGGGGCGAGCAAGGGCATCGGCAAGGGGATCGCGTCGTTTCTGGCAATGGACGGATTCACCGTCGGCGGCCTCGCACGGTCGGCTGATCTGCTCGAGGACTTGCGCGCGAGCATCGTCGAAGAAGGCGGCGCGTGCCACGTGACCGCGTGCGACCTGCGCGATGCCGAGGACACCGAGCGGGCCGTGCGTGTGCTCGCGGACGCGATGGGCGGTGTGGACGCGCTGATAAACAACGCGGGGATCGTGCTCCGGCGGAACGTGTGGGACATCCGGCCGGAGGAGTGGCACGCGCTGATCGACACCAACATTACCGGCGTGTTTCACGCCACGCGCGCGGTGTTGCCATTGTTTCGCGAGCAACAGCGCGGGCATGTAATCAACATCTCCTCCATCAGCGGCAAGGTGCCGCTGCCCGGCGGCAGCGCGTATGCCGCGAGCAAATTCGCCGTGACCGGGTTCTCGCAGTCGTTGCTCCAGGAAGTCCGTGAATTCGGCATCAAGGTCACCACGATCTTTCCGGGGTCGGTGGACAGCGCGTCGCACCGGCACGATCCGGACGCGGACACTTCGTGGAAGGTGACCCCCGAAGAGATCGGCCGGGCCTGCGCGTTCGTGCTGAAGGCCGCGCCCGGTACGGACGTGAGCGAGCTGGAGATCCGGCCGCTGCGCAAGCCGGGGCAGGCGTAGCGCGGTGAACCCGCACCTGCGCCTCGGCACTTCCAGTTGGACGGCGAAGGGCTGGCTGGGGAAGTTCTACCCGACCGGCACGAAGCCTGCGGACTTCATTACGCACTACGCGAAGCGATACAACACGGTCGAGATCGACGCGACGTTTTACGCGACGCCGGCGGAGAGCACGATCGCAGGTTGGCGCGAGAAGACGCCGGACGGGTTCGTGTTCGCCGCGAAGGCGCCGCAGATCATTACGCACGAGAAGTTCCTCGAGGACTGTCACCACGAATTGAACGGGTTCCTGCACGCGATGTCGGGACTTGGGCCGAAGCTCGGGCCGATCGTGTTCCAGTTTCCCTACTTCGCGAAGAAGAAAGGCGTGACGGAAGATGAGTTCCTGCTGCGCCTCGCGAAATTCTGCAAGACGCTGCCCGAGGCGGGGTTCCGGTTTGCGGTCGAGGTGCGGAACAAGACGTGGATGAATCCGGCGCTGTTCGAGATTCTGCACGGCCATCGCATTGCGTGCTGCCTGATCGATCATCCGTGGATGATCCCGCCGGACCAGTTGTTCCGGCAGCGCGAGGTCGTCACGGCGCCGTTTGTATACCTACGCTGGCTCGGCGACCGGTATGCCATCGAGAAGATCGCGCAGATGTGGAGCGAGTCGGTCGTGGATCGCAAGAAGGACATCGCGCGGTGGGTGCCGCACATCCAGAAGCTGCTGGACCAGGAAATCGACGTGTTCGGCTACGTCAACAATCACTACGGCGGGTACGCGCCGGACAACGTCGATCACTTGTCCGCGATGTTGTCCGATAACGCCGGGTGACTACTCCCAAATTCCTTCGGGAATGGGCTTGTCTTCGACGATCTCGATGAGGACCTGATCAGGCCCGCGGACGAAGTAACTCTTGTGGCCGAACTCGGATCGGTCGGCGATGGGGTGGACGATCTCGACGCCGGCGGCTTTCATTCGGTCGAACTCCGGCGCGATGTCGCGGTACGAGAACGCGATGTGGTCGATGACGCGGCCGTCGGTCGGTTTGAACGTTGAGAGCGGCGCGTCCTTCCACCACGGCGGCGCGGGGGTGTAGTCGGGTTTGCCGTAGACGACGAACGAGACGTTGTCGCAGCGGAACCCGCGCGACCACGCGCGCACGGACTGCATGTCGACCGGTTTGGGCACGGCCTCGCCACGGCCCTGGACGCCGAGGTGTCGCATGTACCACTCGGTCGTCAGGTTGATGTCCTCGGCAAGCAGGTGGACGTGGCCGAAACGGTT
>CAYUZD010000191.1:0-6466 GCA_964449475.1 uncultured Nitrospirales bacterium | reverse complement strand
GCCGGGTGGGACGAGTTCGTGCCATTTGTGGATACCGACGAAGGATTCCAGCAGAAAGTGCTCGACATCAATCTCGCGGGGCCGATGCGGCTGACGCGCGCGGTGTTGCCGGGCATGATCGAGCGCCGGTGGGGACGGCTGATCAACATTGCGTCCGACGCGGGACGCGTGGGGTCGTCGCTGGAGGCGATCTACTCCGGCGCGAAGGGCGGCCTGATCGCGTTCACGAAGACGATCGCGCGCGAGGCCGCGCGGCACGGCATTACGGCGAACAGCGTGTGCCCGGGGCCGACCGACACTCCCCTGCTCCACCGGCTCGAGGAGTCCGGCGAGCGCGGCAAAAAAATCTACGACGCGCTCGCACGTGCGATTCCGCTCGGGCGGCTGGGCACGCCGGAGGACGTCGGACCGGCGGTGGCGTTCTTGGCTTCGGACGACGCGGGGTTCATCACGGGGCAGACGCTGTCGGTTTCCGGCGGGTTGACGATGTCGTGAGGCCGGCTTTGGGTCGGATAGGACTTATAAGACCAATAGGACCTATGAGTCCTATCGGTCGACATAGGTCGCATGGGATTCGGAGCGACCGCCGTTCGAGGCATTTCGTGGGTGGTTGAAGGAATGGGCGGTGGTTGTTAGGCTGGTTTTGGGTGGGGCTGAATATTGGAGGATGTTCCGATGGAACGATTTCCATTTCGATTGATTGCGCTGCTGTTGGCGGCCGTGGCGATTGCCGGGTGTTCGAAGGGCGCGGAGGAAGCTCCGGCGAGCGCACCGGAGCAGTCCGGTGCGGTACCCAACGGCGCTGGGGGCGTCGGCGAGTCCGGCGCTGGAGCGGCGGCATCCGAGGCAAGTGCGCCCACCGCGGCGCCGTTGCCGGGTCAGGGTGAGGACGCCGGGAAGACGGTGGTGTATCGCGACACGTGGGGAGTCGCGCACATCTATGCGCCGACGGCCGAGGCGGGACTATACGCGATGGGTTGGGCGCAAGCGGAGGACCGGCCGGAGCAATTGTTGCAGAGCATCCTGATCGCGATCGGCGAAATCTCTTCGATCGCCGGGCCGGACCAGGTGCAGACGGACCTGCGGTCGCGGATGTTCGACCACTACGGCGTCGCGAAGCGGAAGTGGGACACGATCCCGGCGAACGTGCAATCGCACGTGAAGGCGTTCGCGCGCGGCATGAACGACTACTTCGCGTCGCACCCGGAATCGACGCCGCCGTGGTGGGGTGCGCGACAGATTGACGAGTACATGATCGTCGCGTTCGGGCGGCTGTTCCTCTACAACTGGTCGATCGACGAGGCGTACGGCGATCTCAAGCGGGGCGGCATCGAACCGGGATACGATCCGGCGCAGCGCGGCTCGAACCAGTGGGCGGTGTCGCCGTCGCGCTCGGAAGTGAAGGCGCCGATCCTCTACATCGATCCGCACCTGTCGTGGTGGGGGCCGTCGCGGTTCTGGGCGGTGCGTATCCACGCGGGCGAACTCGAGGGCAGCGGCGTGACGCTGCCGGGCTCGCCGTACATCGGGCTGGGACACAACGCGAACGTGGCCTGGGCGATGACGACAGGCGGGCCGGACACGGCGGACATCTTCGAGCTGACGCTGAACGAGGACGGCACGAAGTACAAGTACGACGACGAGTGGCGCGATCTGACCAATCGCGAAGTGACGATCAACGTGCGTGGGACCGACGAGGAGCACACGATCCAGGAGTCGCACCTGGGACCGATCGTGGCGATCCGGAACGGCAAGGCGTACGCGGCGGCGATGGCGTACGCGGAGTCGGTCGGCAACTCGACGTCGTGGTACACGTTCAATACGGCGACGGACTACACGGGGATGATGGAAGGCCTGGCGGGCGTGGAGTTGTTCCCGCAGAACGTGATGGTGGCGGACACGGCGGGGAACATTTACTACCAGCGGACGGGCCGCGTGCCGATTCGTCCGGCGGGCTTCGACTACGCCGTGCCGGTGGACGGATCGACGTCGGCGAGCGCCTGGCAGGGCATTCACCCGGCGACGGATCTGTTGCAGGTGCTGAACCCGCCGCAGGGATGGATGCAGAACTGCAACATTCCGCCGGACGCGATGATGCCGGGGAGCCCGTTCAAGCTGGCCGACACGCGCGATTACATCTTCGCGAGCAAAGACCACGGCGCGAACCGGGACGGGTGGACGAACCAGCGCGGCGCGCGTGCGATCGAGTACCTGAGTTCGGACGACTCGGTGTCGATATCGGAGGCACTGGCGTTTGCGGTGGACACGAAGGTGTACGGCGTGGAGCGATGGCTGGCGGAGTTGCGGAAGGCGCACGGAACGTGGGGCGAGCAGCAGGCGCACAATCCGAACTACGTGAAGGGCATGGACGACCTGCTCAAGTGGGACGGGAAGCTGGACGCGGACTCGACGGGCGCGCTGAAGTATTACTACTGGCGGCGGCAGATGGTGTCCGATTTCTCGAGCGCGAACGTGGACCCGATCGCGAAGCAGATCGACCAGTGGTACCGGATCGTGAGCGGCGAAGCGGAGACGGAGCCGGCGATCGAGGAAACGCGACAGCGCGATTTCCTGGCGACGTTCGCGCGGGCGATGGACCGGCTCGTAGACGAGATGAAATCGATTGACGCGTCATACGGCGACAAGTTCCGGGTCGGGCGCGACGACGCGTCGTGGCCGGTGGGCGGCGGCGGCGACTTCGGCACGCGGACGCTGCGCAGCATGGAGTACGACAAGGAAAAGAGTGATTACACCCAGTGGGGCGACGGCGGCCAGACATCGACGCAGATCATCGTGCTGACGAAGCCGGTGCAGAGCTGGTGGTTCCTTCCGGTGGGCCAAAGCGACCGGAAGGACTCGCCGCACTATCGGGACCTGGCGGAGAGGGCGTTCTCCCCCGCGCAACTTCAGCCGACGTGGTGGCTGCCGCAGGACCTTGTGGGGCACATCGAATCGCGGACGTTACTTGAGAAGGCGTAGGCGTTACACACCGAACTGGCGGAGATGGTGGTCGGTGTGGACGCCGTGCACGCGCGACCACTTGGTCATCGAACACGGCCCGAGGCCGGGATTGACCGTGGTCCGCGCCGGGTCGCGCTCGAGCGCGTCAACGAACTCGCGCATGCGCGCGAGGAGTAAGCCGCGTTCGAACTCGAAGTCCCCCTGGGCGGGCGGACAGACGAAGTCGGGTGCCTTGATTCTGCCCTTGGGCCAGTTTGTAAATAGATTGAAGAACACGAGATAAATGATTGGGCGCACGAGCGCTGCTGTGAATGGCTTCACGTCGACCGTCCCGAGGCTCATGTCCGTGGTGAAGGTGAGGTGCCGCAGCATGCGCGCGGCGTCCATCTTGCCCCAACGCCGTTGGGAATCGGGCTGAAGCGACGCGATCCGGCGCGCGAACTCGTCGAGCGTCCCGCGATTCAGATTGATCTTCGCCACGAGGTCTCTCCCACTCGGGATTATTTTCCCGCCGCGATGGATTGGCGGCCCGTCTCGCCGTTCCGCAGCCAGTCCACGAAACGCCGGATGCCTTCCTCGACCTGAAATGACGGTTCGTAGCCGAGCATGCGGCGTGCCTTGGAAATGTCGGCGAGGGTTTCGAGAGCGTCGCCGGGCTGGAGCGGGAGTTCCTCGATCGCGGCCATTTTTCCCAGCGCGGCGCCGAGGATGCGGATCAGACCGCGCAATTCCGTGGTCCGGCCGGCGCCGAGGTTGAACACCTCGAACGAAAACGGCCGGTCGATCGAGCGGACGACGCCGTCGATGATATCGTCAATGTACGTGTAATCGCGTACCGTGTCGCCGGCACCGAACATGGGCACGGGCTTGCCGGCGTCGATGAGGCGCGCGAATTTGTGGATGGCCATGTCGGGGCGCTGGCGCGGTCCGTACACGGTGAAGAAGCGCAGCATCGTGATGCGAAGGCCGTAGAGGTGGCTGTAGCTGAAGCCCATGAGTTCGTTCGCGCGCTTCGTGGCAGCGTAGGGGTTGAGCGGCCGATCCGCGGTGAGGTCCTCGCAGTAGGGCGGGTTCTGGCAGCCACTGTACACCGAACTGCTGGACGCCGCGACGATGCGGCCGATACCGAGTTCGCGGCAGGCGTCGAGGATGGTCTGCGTGCCCATGATGTTCACGTCGAGATAGGTGCGCGGGTCTTCGAGCGACGCGCGAACCCCCGCGCGTGCGGCGAGATGGACCACAGTATCCGGTTTTGAGTCACGGAGAATGCGACGGACACCCTCCGCGTCGCGGATGTCCGCTTGGTGAAACTGATACGCAGAATGGGAACCTGCCGCGAGCAAGTTTCTTCGCTTGACCGCCGGGTCGTAGTACGGGTCGAAGTTATCCAATCCAATCACGGCATCGCCGCGCGCGAGCAGGCGTTCGGCGAGGTGGGAGCCGATGAATCCCGCGGCGCCGGTGATGAGTACGGTTTGCTTCACGAGTGGATCAGTTCCTGGCGGCGTCCGGCGGCAACGTATTCCCGGACACCTCGGCCCACGCCGATGCCGCGGCTGCGTTTCCGATGACCATCATATCGTGTTCCCGAACGTGCTGGCGAGTCAGCACAACGGCGTGGATGGGACCGCGGAGGTATGCCCGAATCCACGGCCAATGCGCCGTCGACACGATCAACATCGCCGCCGTCGGGCCATTAAAGGAAGACGCCAGCTCCGCGATTTCCGCTTCAACCGCTGCCGACCACGCGGCAAGCTTGTCGTCAGGGACACCGGCGCCAAGCACGGAGAGACTACACGCGGCCCGCACTTCCGCGGCGGCTTCGTCGTCCGGCGCGAAGGGATCGAATGTGGGAACCGCGGCGGAGGCTTGTTCGAGCGCGTTCAGCAATCGGCCGGCGACAAGCACGCGTTCGTCCTCGGATAAATCCGACGCGAATGCGGACATTCCCGGACGAACGACGAGCGGGCGGATGAGCGTATGAGAATAGATGAGGTACTCGTCGCGTACTTTGGTCGCGCCGAAAACGGCTATTTCTCCCTTCGTACCCAGTATCCGGATCGGGGCGACGAGATCGCGCGCGGAAATGACGGTGTCTGCAATCGGAAACACAACTGAACTGCCAACGGAGAGCACCAAAGCGAACTGAAATGCCAGTGCGTAGGGCAGATGTCGCCAGGCTTTCGCGGCGAGGACGAGACCGGTCCACAGAATACACACGACAGCGACGGCGGTTACGGCAAACATGGAAGGCCGCCAGAATTCTGCGATCGACGGGACGAAGGCCGCGACCGGCACGGATGCGACGACGGCCAGCAGCAAACACCACGCGACGGCTGAGGGAATGATCCAGCGACGGCGGCCGGACTCGACCAACGCGATAATCGCGCACGCGATAAGAATGGCGATGGCGGGGTACGTCGGCAGGATGTAGAGTGCCCGCTTGCCGCTCGACAGCGTGAAGAAGATGAGCGCGGGCACGATCCACGACAGAATGAACCGCATCGCGGATCCGGAGTGCCGCTGTCGCCAGGCATGGAGAACGACCCAAGGCGCGAAGACGGTCCACGGAAGCCAGTCGATCGGTATGTTCTCGAGGTAGTACCAGAAGGGGTGGGCGTGCGACGTGCCGAGGAACAGCCGGCCGTAGACCTGCCGGTAGAGCGTCGTCCAGATCGCTCCGCCGGCAGTTTCTCCCTCGGACACGGCGAGGCGCGCGGGGATGAGCCAGAGCAACACCGGCCCGAGCGCGGCCGGGACACCGATCCACAGTTTCATCGCGCGCAGGCTCTTCAGATCGCGGACGTAAAACACCGCAGCGGCGAGCAATGGAAACAATAGCGCAGGTGGACCCTTCGCGATAAGTCCAAGCGCGATACCCGTGTACAACGCGATCAGCCAGCGAGCCTGGCGGGACTCGTGCCAACGCCACAGCGAGTATAACGAAAGGGTCATGCACCCGCAAAGGAGCATGTCAATTTGGCCGTTCTGGGCCTGCCACCAAAAACGGTATGACATGGCGAGGACGAGCACGGACAACAGCGCGGGGCGATGGCCGAACATGCGGCGCGCGAGCGCATACGTCAAGAGCAGCGTCGCGATCGCAGACAGGAACGACGGGACGCGCGCGGTGAATTCGGATACGTCGCCGAACGGCGCGGAGGCGAGCGCAATCGACCAGAAGAGTAGCGGCGGCTTTTCCTTGTAGATGCCGTCATTGAATCGAGTGACGAGGTAGTCGCCCGACCACATCATCTCGCGCGCGATCTGAGCGTACCGCGGCTCGTCGGGCATCCAGAAATCCCGGGATAGAATTGCGACGAGCATGACGGTTGACGCAAGTAACAGGACGCCCGCGAGCTGGTTGCGCGGGTTCAGGACACGACCCCTTCACCGGACGCTTGAGCGTCCTTGCGAACGAACCAGATATTCCGGAGATAGATGAGCATCGTGGCGGCGAGACCCGCGGCAAAAACCCATTCGCGGCGCTGGACGAAGCTGGCGG
>CAYUZD010000190.1:0-6528 GCA_964449475.1 uncultured Nitrospirales bacterium | reverse complement strand
GCCTGCAACTCGTCGCGCTCGGCGGCGAGGTGGTCGTGGACTACGCGCTGCGCCTCAAGCACGAGTTCGGCGCGGACGGCACCGTGGTCATCGGCTACGCGAACGACGTCATGGGGTACATCCCGTCGTTGCGCGTGCTGCGCGAGGGCGGCTACGAGGCGGACACGTCGAACATCTACTACGGCCTGTACGGGCCGTGGGCGAACACGATCGAGGAGACCATCGTCGGAGCCGTGCATGAACTCGCCGGCCGCTGACCCGCGCAGCGAGCGCCTCCAGTCGCTGGACGTGTTCCGCGGGTTCACGATGTTTCTGCTGATCGCGGAAGGGACGGGGTTCTTCTCCGCGCTCACCGCGGAGCAGTTCCGCGGGACGGTCGTCGGTTTCATCGGCGAGCAATTTCATCATCATCCGTGGCACGGGCTGCGGTTCTGGGACCTCGTCCAGCCGTTCTTCATGTTCATTGTCGGGGTGGCGCTGCCGTTCGCGGTGCAGGGGCGCATCGCGAAGGGAGAAACGAGCCGCCAGGTGCTCTGGCACGTGTTGAAGCGTTCCGCGATCCTGCTGCTGCTCGGCTGGGGCCTCTATTGCATCGGGCCGGGCCGCATCACGTTCCGGTTCCAAAACGTCCTCGCGCAACTCAGCGTCACGTATCTCGTCGCGTACCTGTTGATGGGCCGCAAGTGGTGGGTGCAGTTGGGCGCGTCCGCGCTCATCCTCGTCGGAGTCGAGGTGTTGTACCGCGCATTCTGGGTGGGGGGCTACGACCAGCCGTTCGAGCCGGACCGCAATTTCGGCGCGTGGGTCGACCAGATGATTGCGGGCGAACTCTCCGGCGGGCACTGGGTCTCGTTCAACGCCGTGCCGACCGCGGCGCACACGATTTGGGGCGTGCTCGCGGGGCAACTGCTGATGAGCGGCGCGGCCCCGCGCCGGAAGATCGGCATTCTGCTCGGCTGCGGCGTCGCGGCGGTGGTCGCGGGCTACGGCCTCGACCTCGTCACGCCGGTCATCAAGCGCATCGCGACGTCGTCGTTCGTCGTGTTGACCGGCGGGTGGTGCCTCGTCGGTCTCGCGGCCTGCTATTGGCTCGTGGACGTGACGAAGGCGCGGGGCTGGCCGGCGTTCTTCACCATCGTCGGCATGAATTCGCTGTTCATCTACCTGTTCGCGGAACTCGACGGCGACGACATCTTTTATCGCATCGCGAAACCGTTCGTCGGCGCGGCGTTTTCCTGGACCGGCGAGGTGTACCTCCAGATGATTCAGGGCGCGGTCGTGTGGGCGATGCTCTGGTATCTGTGTTACTGGCTCTACCGTCGCCGCATCTTCATCAAGATTTAGCCGGCGCCGATCGGCGCGCCTTCCAGTACGCCGCGGCGTGCGCCGCGCACAGCGCGACGACGAGATAGAGGAGCGGATACAGCACGCGCAGGTAGAGCCCCTGGTAGATCGGGTACGAACTGACCGAGATGTAGGTCAGCAGCGCGATGCGCGCGCCGATCGACGCGACAACGGCCCAGGCGATGGCGAGCACGGGCGACAGCGTCCGCCGTCTCAGGTCGAGCGCGCTGCCGGCGGCGAGCCAGACTGCGGCGAGCGCGGTCAGCGGATACAACGCGAGCGCGTAGATGTCGCGAATCGCGTTCAGGATCTCCAGACGCATCACGCCGCGCCGGGCATCGTGTAGGGCGAGACCGTCCACGCGCATGTGAGACATTTCCTCGAACGGCCTGAGCAGGGCGGGTTCGCCGACGCTCGCGTACTGCCCGATGCGCACCTGCCGCATGCTCAAGGCCACGTCCGACATTTTGCCCAGTCCGCGAACCGATGCGCCGAGGTAGTCCGATCGCCACGGTGGCGCGAGCGACGCCCGCGGCGGTCCGCACGGGATCGCGCCGGCCTCGCATGCCGCGTCAATCTCGTTTGCGAGCCGGCGGTAGTAGTCCCGCGCTTCGCCGAGCGTCTTATGGTGGCCCGCGGCGGCGGCCGCGTCTCGCAACGCCCAGATGAACCACGTACCCGTCATGTCGCCGAACCGGCTGAGCGTGAAATCGTCAGGGCCGGGCGCCGCGCCGGGTTCGCCGTCGAGGTACAACCGGAGTTCGGCGAAGGCGGGGCTGGCCGAGTACGCAAGTTCGCGCGACGGCTTCGGCACGGGCACGAGGTTGACGTAGTGGTCCGGGCCGACCCGCGCGAGCGCGCCGTACGCGCCCGTGAACCACCCGGATTTGAGTTCGACCACGGTCGCGACGCCGTAGTGCCGGTAATTGAGCGCGGCCACGAGCGCGATGCACGCGCACGCGACAACCGCGGGCGCGAGAACGGCCGCCGCGGCCTTGGACTTGGCGCCGGCGCGGGTGAGACCCAGCGCGGCGTACGCGATCAGGATCGCGATTGCGGGGACGAGCCACGGGCCTTCCTCGCGCGTGAGCCAGTACGCGCCGATGCAGAGTCCGAGCGCGACGCTCCAGCCGGCGAGCCGCGACGCCCGGACGGCCTTGCGTCCGGCAATTTCGATCAGGCCCGCGACAACGAGCATCGCGAGCGGAGTGTAGAGGCCCTCACGCGTGACGCGCGTCGCGGTGATCTCGTACGTCGCCGGGTCGAGCAGGAGCGCCACGAACAACGCGAGCCGCGCCCACGAGTTCGGCACGACACGCCGCAACGCGAACGCAATCGCGGCGGCCGCCGCCGCGTGCAGGAGGTGTTGCGCGGTGAGCAGCGGCAGGCCGAGCGAGGCGGTAACCGCGATCCAAAGCGGGTAGACGGGGCCTTTGATGAGCGTGCGCTCGTTGTACGGCCCGAGCCAGTCGCCGGCCTGGAAGTGTTGCGCGAGTTGGATGAACAGCGCGTCGTCGAACCGCGCGCTGCCCTCGGCGCCGACGTCCTGCCATGCGACGAGCCACAGCTTGAGCGCGGCCAGCGCGACCATGCACGCGGCGGCGGCGAGGTCCGTTCGACGGCGTCGCGTGCGGCCCATGCTGCGTGCGGCCCCGCCGGCCTATCGTCCGCGCGGACGCGCGACCCAAGCCGGGTCGCCGTAGAGTCCCGCGCGCGAGTAGTCGAACGGCTGGAACCCGAGCGAGAGCGCGGGCGAATCGGGCGCGAGTCGGAAATCGCGCTTCTCCGCGCCGGCGAACTTCGGATCCGCGACGGCGCTATGCCGGTCGTGGCCCTGCGCCTTCCACTCGTCGAAGGTGCGCCCTGCGAAGGTCAACAGTTTTCCGCTCGTGTCCCAGAACAGGTTGTAGTCGATCAGCCAGTTGCCGTTCTTCCACGTGCTGCCGAGCAGGTCCCCGTTGTCGAAGATCACGATGTTGCGCTCGAACATGAACGAGTTGTGGTCCTCCTCGCGTGAGCGCACGACCTGCGGTTCGGCGGAGAACGCGAGGATGTTGTTCACGACCCAGTTGTCGCGGCCGTAGTGCTGGTGGAACGATCCCGTGCGCACGTCGTAGACGAGGTTGTTCTCGATCAGGATGTGACTCGACCCTTCGTCCGTGTAGAGGCCCCAGCCGCCGTACAGCCGCGGGTGGCTCCACACGTCGTGGATGACGTTTCCGCGCAGCACCGTGCCCGGCGAAATGCCGAGCGTGTAAATGCCGCCCATGTCGTTCAATTGGCCGCGGCCGATGTGGTGGATGTGGTTCAGCTCGACGCGGTTGTGGTTCGCGCTCGAGTCCGCATAGCCCCACGACCAGCCCACCGACACGCCCGTGTAGCGGAAGTCGCAAATCTCGTTGTGCGTAACGTTGTTGTACGAACTGCGGCCGATCCAAACGCCCACCGCGCCTCGAAAAATCTTGCCGCCGTCGTGGATGTAACAATTGTCGACGATGTTGTGGCCCGCGGCGTCGTTCGGCGTCGCGGGATCGCCGCCTTCACCGATGCGCACGCCGCCCGCGCCGAGGTCGGTGAGTTCAGACTGGACCAGCGCATTGTGCGTGCTGCCGGCGCGGAACCAGACGCCGTGATTGGCCGTGTGCGCGACGGTGCAGCGCTCGATCGCGCAATGCCTCGCGCCGGTGAACTCGATCGCGGCGTTGACGGTGAACGCGGCCTGCGCGTCGCTGTGGCCCTCCGGCGCGATGTCGAAGTCCGTGTGCGCGAAGGTCAGGTTCTCGAATCGGAGGTGTTCGACGAACTGGCCGGCCGCCGGATCGCCTTTCAGCACGATCAACTGGTTCGTCGCGGGCGCGACGACCTCGGCGGTGTCGGGCGATTCGCCCTCCAGCGGCCAGTAATACAGCTTGCCGAGCCTGCGATCGAGGTACCACTCGCCCGGCGCATCGAGCGCGGCGCGAACATTCTCGATGTAGTAGCGCTGGTCCGGCTGCCACTGGCCGAAGGCCCAGCGCGCACCGCCGGTGAACTCAACGACGTGGTTCGCGGTGTGGAGCTGCTTCACGCGCATCAGCGACGTTTCCCACGAGTGGTAGATCACGAAGATCGCATCGTCGAGGTCAGGCCACGCGTCGAGGTCGCCGTCGCGATAGACGAACTTCGATGCGCTACGAGACTTCGTGCCGTCCGCGCCCGTCTCCTCGATCGGCGACGCCATGTAGAACGTGTCGGCGTCCGCGGGCTCGTCGCCCCACGGGCGCGCGGGGTTTGGCGTGCGCGCGCGTTGACGCCGCTCGCCGTTCACCCAGAGCGAGGAGAACGGCCGGCCGTCGCGCGCGGCGGGTACATCGGCTACCCACAGGCTGCCTTCGCGCGTCCAGCCGGAGATTGCGCGGCCACCGGAAACGACCACCGGATTGCCCGCCGCGCCGCGGTAGACGATCTCCGAGCCCGGGCCGTCGCCGGAATCGGCGGGCTCGAACACGATCGGGGACTCGATACGGTACGTACCGGCCGCGACGGTGACCATCGCGCCATCGCGGCCCTCGCGCGGGACCGCGCGGAGTTTGTCGCGCGCGCCCGCGATCGTCGCCAGCGGACCGTCTGTCCCGGCGGCGTTCGGCTCCGCGAGCGCGCCGGACCAGGTGTCGTTACCGATGGGCGACACGTGCAACTGAATCGGTTCCGCAGTCGCCACGACGCTTAAGGCGAGTATTGCCGTCATTACGCTCACGCGCATCATTGGACGCCGCCTCGTGTCCGGATTGGACAGGATTTACAAGATTTACAGGATGAAAAAATAGAATCCCTCATCTTGTCAATCCTGTAAATCCTGTCCATTCGGCGGTCACCACGTCAACCACTCGATGCCGTCGCGGGTCGCGCGGAACTTGCGCGCGCGGATGTTGGAGCCGTCGCCTTCCTCGTAGTACACGATGAGGATGCTGCCGTCGCGAAGCGTGACCATGCTGGGATACGCGCCGCCGACGTCGTCGATCGGCACGGTGTCGCTCCACGTCGCGCATTCGTCGATCGAATAGTGCAGGCTGGTGTTCGGTAATCGGTGCGCGACGAGAATCACGCCGCTCGGGCTGCGATGGAAGTGGGGGCAATGGCCGGGGAACCCCATCGGCTGCGAGACCGACCACGATCGGCCCGCGTCCGGCGAAATCGAGAAGCGCATGCTCTCGGTCGCGGTACGTTGCGCGGCGTACAACCGGCCGTCGCTGAGTTCGATAATGTCCGTCTCGGCGTCGAGCCGCAGCCCGCCGTTGTCGATGTCGATGGGTGCGCTCCACGTGCCGCCGCCATCGGCCGAGCGTGTCACCGCGCCGTTCGCGTCGCCGGCATCTTCACGGTACAGGCCCAGAATCAGCGTCCTGTCCCTGAGCGCCCGGATCGGCGCGCTGCAGTAGTAGTCCGCGGCGATTCGGCGCGGCGCGGACCAGGTCCGTCCGGCATCCCGCGACTCGACCAGCCAACTCCCCAGACCTTCGTATCCACCCAAACCATTCGACTTAAGAGAGAAGTAATTGCAGAGGATGCGCCCGTCCGCGAGTTGCACGACCGACGGATCGCGGTCGTCGTCCGGCCCGTCGTACACGACCGAGGGCGCGGACCACGTGTGGCCCTCGTCGGCCGAGAACACGGCCGAAATGCGGCCGCCGCGCGGGTGGCCGGCGTCGGGCAGCGACACGTGCTTCCACCCGTCGTAGAACACGCACATCAGCCGCCCGTCCGCGAGGCGGCACACATCGGGAAACGCCTCGTACGCGCCGTTCCCGCCGTCCCGACAGACATATATATAGTCCCGGCCCGGCTCGAGCGCGCCCGCGCGGGGCATGTACGCGATGGACGCGAGTGCGAGCGTCGCAGCAATGCAGCGCATCAGCAAGAAGGCTCCGGTTGAAGCGTGAATGGTATCACGAACGACACGACGCCCGGCCCGTGCGCAGAGTGCTATCATTCCGAGTTGGACTCGACGGCCCATGACTGAATGGCGGTTGAATCACATAGACGCGGACGCGCTCCTGCGCCGGATCGCCGAGGGCACGGCGTCGGTGACCGGTGTCGATTTCTTTCGCGTGCTGGTGCGGACCCTGCGCGAGGTACTCGGCACACGCGGGGCGTGGGTGACGGAATACCTGCCGCAGGAACGTGCGCTGCGGGGCCTCGCGTTTC
>CAYUZD010000189.1:0-6533 GCA_964449475.1 uncultured Nitrospirales bacterium | reverse complement strand
GGGGCCGATCTCGTTCTGGCCGCCTTCGCCGCGCGTGGCGAGCACGGCGAACGTCTTGTAGCCGTACTTCTTGCGGTACATGGCGAGCGTCGCGCCGTCCTCGTCGTCCGGGTGCGCGGCGACGCACATGAGTCGGAGATCGGTGCCGGCATCGAGCAGCGCTTGGTGCTTGGCGACCTCGCCGAGCGGGGGTTCCGCGGCGTGCACGGCATCGCAGGCCCAGGCAAACATAAACGATACTAATACTAATACAAATCGCATATTGTGTCCTGCAGCGTGAGTCCGCGGGTCGGGTTGTAAGGAGAAGATGGTAACACTTGACACGCGAGGCGCGCGACTGCCGTCCACGACAGCGGCCGGGTACCCCATCCGTCGCACTCCTTGGTGCTTGCTTCGATCGATACTGTCGCGAGCTACATGCAACGGTACCGGGTCCATTGTTGGAAGTTCTGCTTGGGGTCTGGTACGTTCGTCGCGCTGTTTAAGCACGATCCGGGGACGTCCGATGCGCCGATGTGGATGGGTCATGATGTTTTTGGCCGGGCTCGCTGGGTGCGGCCGATCTGACGCGCCCGGGCAGGGTTCGACACCCGCCGCGGCGAGCGTGGAGGTCCCCGAGTACCGGTCCAAGGCCTTGCCTGAGTACGACGTAGTCATAGTTGCGATCGACGGGCTGCGTGCGGACCGTTTCACGCCGGAACTGATGCCGGCCCTGTCGGAACTCGCGGCCAACGGCCTTCGGTTCGACAACGCCACCGCCAATTCCTCGTACGTGTTGCAGTCGTTGGCGTCCTTCTTCACGGGGCGGCTGCCGACGGCGGGCGGGACGATCGGCGCGTACGAGGCGGAGCCGCACGACGAGACCCGGACGCTCGCGCAGCATTTCGCCGACGCGGGGTACTACACGGGCCTGCTGGCGAACCATCCCGCGATTCAGGGCACGGGATTCACGAAGGGGTTCGAGGAGATCGAGATCGCGCGTGCGGACCAACCGCTGGACGATGCACGGCTGGTGAAACGCACGACCGAGTTCCTTGAGGACGCGGGCGACGACCGTGTCTTCTTGTTCGTGCACCTCGCGGGAGTCCTTGCGTCGCCGCTGTATGCCGCCACCCCGTCGAGCGAAGCCGATGCGCCGTTGAGCGTTGCACAGCTTGCCGCGGACTACTCGACAGCGTACCCGCCCCCAGTGGGCCGAGTCGATGTGACGCAAAAGGCGTACAACGACGCCATGACGGCAGCGGACGCGCGGTTGGGCGAGTTGGTCGCAGCGGTGGCGGCGGCAGGCCGCGCGGAGAAGACACTGTTCGTGGTGACGTCGCTTACCGGCTTCGAACTGTTCGAGCATGGCTCGCTGGCGACGGGCTGGACGGTCTACGAGGAATCGATTCACGTGCCGCTGGTGCTGCATGCGCCGGGCACGTTGCCGGCGGGATCAAGCGCCGGATCGGTAAGCTTGGTGGACATGCTGCCGACGCTCCTCACCCTCACGGGGATTGATGTGGGCGAAGCGCCGCGCGAAGGCCGGTCGTTGTTCGCGCCGGACGAAGGCGGACTCCGGCTTGTGAGGCCGGACGTGCCCCGGATTGCGGAAGTGGTGATTCCGGAACGTTGCATCGTGCGATCGGCGACCATCGGGAACTGGAAATACATCGTGTCGAGCCTGTGGACGGAGCCTGCCGCGCGCCATGCGATCGCGCAGACTCACAAGGACACAGCGAACGCGTTCGCGGATGGATCGAAGCCCTTGCCGCCGATGTGGGGCGGGGCCGTGGAGGCGCTGTTCGACCTTGAGTCGGATCCAGGCGAGACGAGGAACCTGCTCGAGGGCGACGCGCCGAAGCTGGAAGACCTGCGGGCAGCGCTCGAGTCGTATCGGGCCTACTGCGCGGAGAAGGGGATCGCGCCGCGCATGGCGACGCAGTTCGAGGCGGTGATGGACGAGGAACAGTTGCAGAACCTGGAGTCCCTGGGATACTTGTGATCGAGTCCAACGCGGGAGGAAAAATCGTGGTTTGGGTGGACGAGAGTGGGTGGAATCGGGGTGGAGCGGACAGGACGCATAGGACCTATGGGTGCCGGTGGAGCGCGGTGATTCCATTTGTCGCGGTGATGCTCGCCGCGTGCGGAACGGCGCGCGGGCTCACGATTTCCGGCGCGGAGTTTCAGGCAAACCCGAGCGGCCGGACGCCGCTGGCGGGTCTGCTCACGTTTACGACGGACACTCCGGCGACGGCGACTATCTTCATCGAAGGACCGGCCGGCGCCACCCAGCACACGTTTAGCGATGCGGCCGGTACGCAGCACCGATTGATGGCGCTCGGGATGACACCAAACGGGTTGCACAGAGTGTGGGCTGAAGTGGCCGATGCGGGTGGAGCGAAAGCCGCGACCGACACGTTTGAAATGCAAACGCCGCCGCTGCCGGACGATTTCCCGCCGTTTACGGTGACCGTTTCGCGTCCGCGGCGGATGGAGCCGGGGCTGAACCTCGTACCGTTTTTCCGGTGGCCAGCCGGCACGGATCCGCAGCGGGACTTCGGGCTGCTCGTAGCCCTCGACGCGCAGGGCGGCGTGGTGTGGTATTACCGGACGGACCATGTCGTGAACGATCCGGTGGCGCTGGTGAACGGCAACATCGCGTACCAGACGGATCGCAACGGCCAGATGAGCGAGATCGACATGCTGGGGAACGTCGTGCGGCACTGGCATTCGACGGGCGTGCCGAAGGACAACCCGGAGGGCAGCATTCCTGTCGCGACCGACACGTTCCACCATAACTTCGACCAGAAGCCGGACGGAAATTTTCTGTTGCTGAGCACGGAGGTGCGCGAGTTCGAGAGTTACCCGTCGAGCGAGACGACCGTTCCTTCCGGGACGGCGCCAGCGACCGTGATCGGCGACGTGATTCTCGAGATCGAGCCGGACGGCAACATTGTGCGCGAGTTCAAGTTGTTCGACCTGATTGATCCGACCCGGATCGGGTACGACTCGCTGGGGACGGGATTCTATTCGCAGGTGTATAAGGACGTGTTGAAGACACCAGGCAAGGATTGGAGCCACACGAATTCCGTGTTCTACGACGCGCAGACGGACTCGGCGATTCTTTCCGTGCGGCACCTCGACATCGTGTTCAAGCTGGACCTGAAGACGGGCAAGATCGCCTGGATACTCGGGAACCACGACGATTGGAACGAGCAGGATGGCAAGTTGTTGCTCAAGCCCGTCGGCGAGCCGTTCCGCTGGCAGTACCACCAGCACGCGGCGAAAGTGACGCCGCAACGGACGATCCTCCTGTACGACAACGGGAACTACCGCGCGCGGCCGGGTCAGGAGCGCATGAAGCCGCTCGATTCGTTCAGCCGGGTTGTCGAGTACAAGGTGGACGAGGCAGCGATGACGGTCGAGCAGGTGTGGACGTACGGCGACGACGATGGCGCGGAGCGGTTCCACTCGCCGTTTATCTGCGACGTGGACTGGATGCCGGAGACGGGGAACGTGTTCGTCACCGACGGCGGGCGGATCAAGGACAAGGACGGCAACCCGTCGGTGAACATTTTTGCCGGACGGCACTGGGCGCGCATTTTTGAAGTGACGCACGAGACACCGGCGACGAAGGTTTTCGAGATCGTTATCGACGACCCGACCATCGGCTGGGCGGTGTTCCGGGCCGACCGCGTGCCGAGTCTCTACAAACTCAGATTCTAAATCCGAAACTGCCGGGAGGGTGATCGGGGATGAGGAACGTAGTGTGTGTGGCGTTGGCTATCCTCGGCATCGCCGCGTCGGCGGAAGACGCGCCGCAGGTATTTGTGCAGGGCACGGGGATGCACGGCATTCACGGTATCGCTGCGGGACCGGACGGCAAGCTCTATGTGGGCAGCGTCGTGGGCCAGAGCATTCACCGCGTCGACCCGAAGACCGGTGCGATTGAGCTTTGGCAGGGCCCGCCCGAGGGCATGGCGGACGATCTCGTGTTCGCGCCGGACGGGCGGCTGGTATGGACGTCGTTCATTATCGGCAAGGTCCACGCGCGGACGGGAGACGGGCCGGTGCAGGAACTCGCCGCCGACCTGCCGGGGATTAACTCGCTCGCGTTCGCGCCGGACGGCCGCCTCTTCGCGACGCAGGTATTTCTCGGCGACGCGCTGCACGAGATTGATCTGACCGGGCAGACACCGGCCCGCAAGATTATGGAAGGCATGGGCGGCCTGAACGGGTTTCAGTTCGGCGCGGACGGCAAGTTGTATGGGCCGATCTGGTTCGGGCAGAAGGTCGCGCGGGTCGATGTGAATTCGGTGACGCTCGAGACGGTCGCGGACGGCTTCGGCGTGCCGGCCGCGGCGAACTTCGGGCCGGACGGCAAGCTGTACGTGCTCGATACGCTCAAGGGCGAGCTCGTGCGCGTCGACACCGCGAACGGCGAGAAGTCCGTCGTGGCGACATTGCGCACCGGACTCGACAACCTGGACTTTGACGCGCAAGGCAACCTGTTCGTCACGGGCATGGCCGAGGCGGCGATATTTCAAGTGGACGTGAAGACCGGCGTGGCCCGCACGATCACGGAGTCGCCGCTTGTGTTGCCGACGGACCTCGATTATTACGACGGTACGCTCTACGTCGCGGACGTGTTCTCGGTGCGGGCGATCGATCCTGCAACGAAGGAGTCGAAGGCCGTCGTGCGCGCGCCGCTCCTCGAGTACGCGTTCGGGATCGACGTGACCGACCGGTACATACACATCGCGAGCTGGTTCAACAGCGCCGCGCAGACCTTCGACCGAAAGACGGGCGAGCTCGTCGCCACGTATCACGATCTGCCGACCGCGTACGACGTGTTGGAAGATGGCGACGGTTCGCTGCTCGTGTTGCAGATGTTCTCCGGTTCGATTTCGCGGCTCCACGCGGACGATCCCGAGAAGCGTGAACTCGTCGCGCGGGGACTGCCGGGCGCGACCGCGATGGCGCGCGGTGCGGACGGCGCGGTGTATGTGACACTCTATGGCCGGGGCGAGGTCGCGCGGGTGGATATCGCCGACGGCAAGGTGTCTGTGGCGGTGTCTGGATTGACCAAGCCGGAAGGCATCGTCGCCACGCCGGACGGTACATTGCTGGTGATGGAGGAGGGCGGGCGGCTAGTCGAGGCGAACCCGGTAGCCGGAGGCGTGAAGGTGCTCACGGATGGGCTGAACATCGCCCTGGGCGTGCTGCCTTCGCTGCCGCCGATGGGATATACCAGTGGCGTCGCGGTCAGTCCGGCAGGGGAGGTTTACCTCAGTTTGCAGCCCGACTCGGCGATATTATTGTTGACAAAATAGTGATAAATAGAAGCAATTCAAATGTTTTTTGTCATTCGTAATCCTCGACGGGTAGAATTGCTGCACTGGGCAACTTTTCGAGAGGTACGGCCATGCGCACATCCGTTCTGTTCGCCGCTGCCATTTTGCTCGCATTTGGGTTATCTGCCTGTGAGACGGTGGATCACCGGGGATATCGCGTGACAGTTGAAAGCCCGGCGACGCCCCCGCCACCGGTCGTCGTGGTCCAGGAACGTCGTGGTCCTCCGCCGCATGCGCCAGCGCACGGGTACCGGCACAAACACCACGACCACGGCCACGACGTCGAGTTGGTGTTCGATTCGGGCGTGGGTTGCTACACGGTCGTCGGGTATCGTGACTACTACTTCAACGACGGATTCTACTTCCGGATCGGTAGCGACGGCTGGCAGATCAGCGCGTCGTTCGGAGACTCGGCGCGGTGGGAGCCGTGCCCGGATCGGCGCGTACCGGGCGGGTTGAAGGTCAAGTACAAGGACCATCCCGGCCAGAGTAAGGGGAAGGGGCCCGGCAAGGGCGGCCCCGGCAAGGGCAAGGGGAATAAGAAGTTTTCCGCCGCCGATCACTGGGGCAAATTCGGCGCCTGATTGGCCGCGGATCAGGCGGACGAACTGGATTCGGAATTACAGCCGATTTATCCGGCCGCAGATAGTTCGTCTCGCTACTTCACCGTGACCGCTTTTCCCGATCGGGCACTCCTGTAGATCGCTTCGAGCAGGGCAATCGCCTTTCGGCCTTCGCGGCCGTCAATGGCCGGCGGGCGCTTGGTGCGAATCGCCCGGACAAAGTCCTCGATTTGCCGGCGATGGCCTTCGATCTTCAGGCCCTTGAGTGGATCGCTCGCGCCGGTGCCGAGCGCGGACTCGCCCTTCATGCCAGCGAGAATTTTCTTGTCCTCGGGACGCTTCTTCGTGAATTCCCAGAACACGAGTTGGCCGTCTTCGATGACGGCGCTGCCCTGCGTGCCGTGGACTTCGACGCGCGCGGCGTGACCCGGATAGATCGCCGTGCTGCCTTCAATGACGCCCTTCGCGCCGTTCTCGAATTCGAGCAGGACCGTCGCCAGGTCCTCTACCTCGATGCCCGTGTGTGCGACGGTCGCGGTGCGGGCGTAGACGTTCTTCACCGGTCCCATGAACCATTGCAGCAGGTCGATTTGGTGGATGCCCTGGTTCATCAGCACCCCGCCGCCGTCGAGTT
>CAYUZD010000188.1:0-6586 GCA_964449475.1 uncultured Nitrospirales bacterium | reverse complement strand
GTTCTGCACGCGCCGGTCGTGCGGCTGCCACTTCGTCATCAGCACGCGCTCGCCCCGCCGCACGCGCGCAATCATCTCCGGCAACCGGAACACGTTGTCCGGCCCGAACACCATATCGACCGACTTCTCGCGCTCGAGGATGTTCTCCCCCTCCTGCTGCGCGACGCATCCCCCCACGCCGATGATTAATTCCGGGTTCGACTGCTTCAGCCCGCGCAATCGCCCGAGTTGGCTGTAGACCTTGTTCTCCGGGTTGTGTCGCACCGAGCACGTGTTGATCAGCACCAGGTCCGCGTCTTCCGGACGCTCCGTTGCGGCATACCCCTCGCGCGCGAGCACGCCCATCATCTGGTGCGTGTCGTGCTCGTTCATCTGGCAGCCGTACGTCTGAATGAAGGCTTTTTTCAGCATTTTCATGGGAAAGAGTATCATTCGCCGGTTTTGGCCCGCAACGACTCGGCGAGTCCAACTTGCGCGGTTCGCCCGTGTGTGCATATCGCCGGGTGATTCGTATTTCGCATGTCCGGATTGGATGGGAGCCATGGTCGACCGCACGTTGGAGCTGGGTAACGAATCGATCTTGCGATTGCTCGTGCGGTATTCGACGCCCGCAGTCGTCGCGATGTTCGTGAGCTCGACGTACAATCTCGTTGACACCATCTTCGTCGGCCACGGCGCGGGCACCTACGCGCTGGCGGCGCTGGCCATCTCCTGGCCGATTCAGATGATCGTCGTCGCCCTGGGCATGGGCGTCGGTATCGGCACCGCGTCCATCGTGTCGCGCAGCCTCGGCACCGGCGATCGCGCTCGCGCCATCCGCGTCGCGGGGACGTCGTTCACCGTCAGCGCCGTCATCAGCGCGATGGTGACCGCCGCGGGTTTCGTGTATCTGCGGCCGCTGCTCGCCCTGTTTGGCGCGACCGGCGCCGTCATGCCGTACGCGGTCGACTACATGTCCGTCATCCTCGTCGGCAACTTTTTCGTTGCGTGCTCGATCACGGCGAACAGTCTCGCGCGATCCGAAGGCGCCGCGCGCGTCGCCATGACCAGCATGATCATCGGCGCCGTCGTCAACACGGTGCTGGATCCGATCTTCATCTTCGGGTTGGACATGGGCATACGCGGCGCGGCCATCGCGACTGTAATCGCCAACCTGTGCACGTTCGCGTTCATCTGCTGGTATTTCGCCTCGGGCCGCAGCATGCTGCACATCACGCGACGCGATCTACGCCCGGATTTCCGCGATCTGCCGGAGGTCTTCAAAATCGGCTCCGCGACCTTTTTCTCGATGATCTCCGGCAGTCTGATCGCGATTCCGATTAACAGTCTCATCGTGCATTACGGCAGCGACCTACATCTGGCGATTCTGGGCGTGGCCAATCGCTCCATGATGTTCTTCTTCCTGCCCATCTTCGGCCTGACGCAGGGCCTGCAGCCCATCATCGGCTTCAACTACGGCGCGAGGAAGATCGCGCGCGTGAAGGAGGCCGTCCGCAAAGCGACGCTGTACGCGTCCGTGATGTCCGGCGCGGCGTTCCTGATTCTCATGTTCGCGACGCGGCCTGTGTTCCGCGTCTTCACGCCCGACGCCGCGCTCATCGACCAGGGCGCGCCCATCATGCGCATCATCATCCTCTGCACGCCCTTCGTCGGTTTTCAGATGGTCGCCGGGAGTTTCTTCCAGGCGCTTGGCCGCGCACGGCCTGCGTTCGTACTCACCCTCTCGCGACAAGTCATCGCGCTCCTGCCGCTCATCTTCGTCCTGCCCCGCCTCTACGGCCTTACTGGCCTCTGGGCGTCATTCCCCATCGCGGACTTTGTCTCCGTCTCCGTCAGCGCGGTATGGGTCGTCGCGGCGCTGCGCGGCCTGCGGGACGAGGCGACGGCAGGGGCACCAGCGCTGGCGGATATCTCCGCCGACGCCTGATACTGCCGTCGTCTTTCCCCCTTACCAGCTACTCTACGGTGCACCGGACAGCAATGTATCGTGGTAGTCTTTCATCCGAGGAGATTTAGCATGGGCTTCTACTCGCGCGTCATCTTCCCGCGTCTCGTGGACTTCGTGATGACCACCGACAATATGCGTAAGGTACGCACGGCCGTGCTCGCGGATGTCTCCGGCGACGTCTTCGAAATCGGGTTCGGGACGGGCCTCAACCTTGCCCACTATCCCAAGACGGTCACCAAAATCACGACAGCCGATCCCAATCCCGGCATGAACGCGCGTGCGAAGCGCCGCATCGCCGAGTCGGGCATCGAGGTCAATTGTCACGTGATGAGCGCCGAGGCGCTTCCGTTCGACGACGCGAGCTTCGATTCCGTCGTTTGCACGTGGACGCTGTGCAGCATTCCCGAACCAATGAAGGCGCTCGACGAGATCCGCCGCGTCTTGCGCCCGAATGGAAAGTTCTTCTTCGCGGAGCACGGCCTCGCCGACGACCCGAAGGTCCAGCGCATCCAGAACCGGCTCAATCCCTTCTGGAAACACATCGGCGACGGCTGCAACCTCAATCGCAACACCCGGACGATGCTCCAGGACGCCCGGTTCACCTTCACGGAGTTCGACGCGTACTACATGCAGGACGAGCCGCGCTGGCTCGGCTACACCTACCAAGGCGTCGCCACAAGGGGCTAGGGTCCAAAGCAACAGACACGGTTTACATGATTCGAATGATGAACAAGACCCCTATCATCGTAAATCTTGAACATCATGCCATCCTGTCTATTAGACCCATTGCAATTTCCCCCGCGTTCGCGGACAATGCGCGCTGGAGGTGACGCAGCGTCATGCGACGGATCGCCGCGATACTCGTTCTGGCCGCGCTCCCCGCTTTCGCCGACGCACCCGGCAAGACTCCGGCCCCGCGCCACCCCAAATCCGGGGAATTCACCTTCGTCCGCCTGCAATACGACAGCATCGGGGGCTACGGCGAGTCCTGGTACAACTACGACGGCCGCACGTGGCAGCGCTGGGAAACGGACTACCCCGAGGCCGAGGAAAACCTCGTGTTGCGTATGCGCGAGCTGTCCAACCTCGTGGTCAACCCGCGGCCGATCGCGCTGCGCATCGGCGACCCGCGCATCCGCGACTATCCGTTCATCTACATGTGCGACCCCGGCTGGCTGGATTTCCACAAGTCCGAAGTCGCGGCGATGCGCGAGTACCTGCTCAACGGCGGGTTTCTCTGGATCGACGACTTCTGGGGCCACGCCGAATGGATGAACGTCGAACAACAGTTCGACCGCGTGTTCCCCGAGCTCCACTGGCGCGAGATTCCGAAGGACCATCCCATCCTCAACGTCGTCTTCGACCTCAAGGAATGCCCGCAGGTCCCCGCGAAAATCTTCTGGGACAGTTTCGGCGAGACCTTCGACGATCCCCGCGGCCATCGCGAACCCACCGGAGGCATCGCCGGCGTCAACACCGTCAATTTCCGCGGTCTCTTCGCCGAGAACGGCCGCCTGCTCGTCCTCGCCACCCACAATTCCGACATCGGCGACGGCTGGGAACGCGAATCCGAAAACGAGGCCTACTTCGAGACGTTCTCCACCAAGTCCTACGCCCTCGCCATCAACATCATTACGTACGCGCTGACGCACTAAGAGGACAGGCGCGCAAACTACTCTGTGTTCTAATCGCGCTGATAAGCCGTAGCGACGTGGGTTGGTCGATTGACCTCTAAACCAGATCCTCGTCTCTTGGCGCGCGACGCCTGATCAAAGGTACTTGAGTTCATCGCCGTGTCAATGTAACTGCTGTTTTGGAAAATCATAACGAGAACTGTACTATTCCGTCATACCTAAGTAGAAACTGGTATCATGCGTATACTTCCAGTGCGTGGAATCGCGATACAAACACCGTGTTTCTTTGCGTCTGTCTCTTCAGTGAAAGCCAATCTCTCGATCTGCGAATACGTCGCAGTACTCTTGGCGTCGGGCTATCCACACTTCTTGCTGTCTGCATATGATATTGATCAACTTGATGCAGACGAGTCGGGCAAATTGAGACGTCTTCTGAACGCCGCGCGAGAACAGAACCAGTTCTGCCTACTTGACAGCGGCAACTACGAAAGTTTCTGGCTAAAGGCGGGTAGCACATGGATCAAGCCAAAATTCTTGGAGATAATCTCGCAATCGCAAATCGACCTCTGTCTCACTTTCGATGGACATCCCCGGCATGCTCGTTTCCAAGATCAGACCAAAGAGATTCTGGAAGATCTGAGCGGAATCGCGGGACTCAATTCCAATCTCGCGATCGTACCAATAGTCCACGCCGCTCCTGAATACATTACCGAAGCGGTCGTGGATGTGGCATCGCGTTGCGAATCAAGCATGATCGCGGTCGCGGAACGAGAACTGGGGGACTCGATTATTCAGCGGGCGGAAACAGTTCGCAGAATTCGGACTCGATTGAAGGCCGTCGGATTCGACCATCTCCTGCATCTACTGGGAACTGGGAACCCACTCTCGATATTGATTTACGTCGCAGCCGGGGCTGATAGCTTCGACGGGCTAGAGTGGAGTCAAACCGTCGTGGACGCACGGAATGCGACGCTCCATCACTTCGCTCAACGATCAATGTATCCCGATCATTGCGCTTTCTGCGAGATTGACGACTTGCCGTATTCCCACGTCACCCTGCTTCACAATCTTTGCTTCTTCCGCTCTTGGATGGAAGCTATCCAAGCCGCCTGTAAGGCTGGAAATATCAATGACGAGTTGGACCGCTGGCTTCCGAAGGATTTTGTAGCCCACCTACGAAGGCAACTTGCGACTCAAGGTCTTGAGCAATGAGCATAGTTACGCTTGTATCCGGCGGCATCGATTCATCGGCGATCGCGCTCCTCCTGAAAGAACGCGGGATACGCCAGTTTCCACTATTCGTCGATTATGGCCAACTCGCGGTCGCCAACGAGTGGAAGGCATGCAAGGAGATTTGTCGAACGCGCGGACTGCCGAGACCCAAACGTGCCCGACTATCAGGATACGGTGAATTAGTTCGATGCGGTCTTACAGATGAAACGAAAGACGTTAATCTCGACGCGTTCCTACCTGGCCGAAATCTGATTTTCCTCCTCGCGGCGTCCGCTCACGCGTACGAGATGAATGCGAACACCATTGCTATAGGCCTTCTTTCGGAAGACTTCGCAGTATTCCCTGACCAGACCGCGTCTTTCCTTAAGAAGGCTCAGGCAATTCTAAGGCTCGTCACTGGACGTGACCTGAAAGTCATTGCCCCGCTGATGGCGCTGTCGAAGTCTGACGTCCTCGTCCTCGCTCGCGATTTGAAACTCAGTGGAACCTATTCTTGTCACTCTGGTAAGAAGAAACCTTGTGGAAGGTGCATATCCTGTTTGGAAACCACAATCGCCAAACAACTTCTCTGAAAGGAAATCGCCATGGGTGGAAGCTCCGGTGGTGACCGCAAACTGTCGCTCGGCGAGCTGGCAAAGATCCGAGAGGCGGCAAAGAAGTCGATAAGCCAAGCGGCGGCGCCTCAGCGTCGAGCCGTCTTCATAAGCTTCGCAATGGAAGATGAAGATGAGGTTAATCTGTTCCGAGGACAGGCTAAGAACGAAAACTCTGAAATTGACTTCATCGATCGTTCAGTTAAAGAGCCGTTTGAGAGCCGCAACGAAGATTACATTAAGCGCAAACTTACCGAACGCATCAAACAGTGTTCATTGACAATCGTGTATCTGAGCCGCAACGCCGGAAGGAGTAAGTGGGTTGAATGGGAGGTTGAGGAGAGTCTACGACTCGGCAAGAAGGTAGTCGCCATTCATAAGGGACCAAATCCAGCAGCGATTCCAGACATCATATCTAGGAATAAAATTAAGGTCATCCCGTGGGACGCGGCAAGGGTCGCTACTGAGCTGCAACCTGATTGAAGACTCTGCCAGGAATCGACCTTGACCAAGCTGCGCGGTCTACGCGAACGGACTCGAAAAATGACGGGAGACCGCACAAGTGACGGAAGCACAAAAACGGCCCGCTCTCAATGGCTGACTGAGCATCCGAATACGTAAATCTTGATAGCGTTTTGAATAGTCCGAAAATCGCGCGCGCAACAACACCGCTTGTCGACAATTTACCTATTGTTCCGCACGCGCCAATATTGACGATTCGCGATCCGACCCTTGTTTCTCATTTTCCGTTTTCGAGGGCAACGCACCGCCTGAATGTATAGAGGCTGTTGTGCGGTCCCGGACGGGATCAGGAGGGTACGGTATGAAAACACCCCTAAGCCGAGCTTGGGGGCGGCACACACAAAACGACGATGGACTCGAGCATTCTACCCTGCGGCGGCCCGTGGTGAATCTTGGAGCACGCAAGGTTCCACGGCGCTATCTGTGTTCATCCACATTCATCTGTGGCTAAATTGGGTTTACGCGTTGAACTTCCCGCCTGTCTCCGCGAGTTTCTTGAGCAGGGGCGCGGGCGCCCAGCGGTCTTCGTTTGCGCCTTCTTTTTTCGCCTGTTCATTGAACTGGCACACGCGGTCGTAGACTTTCTTGAGGCCGACCGTGTCCGCGTAGCACATCGGGCCGCCGCGGTAGACGGGGAACCCGTAGCCGTAGATGTA
>CAYUZD010000187.1:4635-6699 GCA_964449475.1 uncultured Nitrospirales bacterium | reverse complement strand
CAATTATGTCGGGAACAAGTTCGTGGCGTCCTACTTGAAAGACGCGAAATCGCAGGTCGTTGTGTTCTCGAAATCGGGCGGCGAGTTGCGCGAGGTGGAGTTGCCGGGGATAGGGTCGGCGGGCGGGTTCGGCGGGAAACCGTGGGACATTGAGACGTTCTACACGTTCTCGAGTTTCGCGACGCCGCCGAGCGTGTATCGGTACGACCTGGAGACAGGCGAGAGCAAATGGCTGCACCGCGCGGCGGTGGATATGAACACGGACGACTACGTGGTCGAGCAGATTTTCTATACGAGCAAGGACGGCACACGCGTGCCTATGTTCATCACGTACAAGAAGGGCATGAAGCGTGACGGGGCGAACCGGTGTCTGCTATACGGGTACGGCGGGTTCGACATTCCGCAGACGCCGGGGTTTTCGCCGGGGCGGCTGGCGTGGATTGAGCGCGGCGGCGTGTACGCGGTCGCGAACCTGCGCGGCGGCGGCGAATACGGCGAGGCGTGGCACAAGGCAGGGACGAAACTGCAGAAACAGAACGTGTTCGACGATTTCATCGCGGCGGCGGAGTGGCTGATTGCGAACCGGTACACGAAGTCGGAACTGCTGACGATTGAGGGACGGAGCAACGGCGGACTGCTGGTGGGCGCGGCGATGACGCAGCGGCCCGATCTGTTCGGATGCGCGCTGCCGGCGGTGGGCGTGATGGACATGTTGCGGTTCCAGAAGTTTACGGCCGGGCGGTACTGGACGGACGACTACGGGTCGAGCGACAACGCGGAGGAGTTCGGGGCGCTGCTGGCGTATTCGCCGTACCATAACTTGCGCGCCGGCGTGACGTATCCGCCGACCTTGGTGACCACGGCGGACACGGACGACCGCGTGGTGCCGGGGCACAGTTTCAAATTCGCGGCGCGGTTGCAGGAAGTGCAGGTGGGCGACGACCCCGTGCTGATCCGGATCGAAACGCGCGCGGGGCACGGCGGCGGCAAACCGACGTCGAAGGTGATCGAGGAGATCGCGGATATGTACGCGTTCGCGATTCACCATACGCCGGTGGATGAGTAGGAGAAGAGTCGGGGCATTGGAATGAAGGGGAGATTCCCGCCTTCGCGGGAATGACAGAGAGTGGGGATCTCTTGCAACGAATAGAGAAGCGTTTTTCGCGCAGGATGGGGTTATTGGAGAGCCATACAGGCTTAAGCAAACCCCGCTTAAGCCTGCCACACAGTGGGTTGCGGTCACATGTCCATGATTTCTTCGATGTCGGGGTCGAGTTTTTTGGGTGGGAGGGCGTAGGAAATGGCGAAGAAGAGGGTGAGGGAGACGATGAGGCTTACGGCGCCGCCGTCGATGCCGTAGGGCATGGTGATCTTGAAGAGTTTGATGCCGAAGTTGATGGCGAGGCTGGAGACTATGGCGGCGATGGCGGCGGGGGCGTTGGCGCGTTTCCAGTTGAACCCGATGGCGACGGTGGGGACGAGGGCCGCGGCGAAGGTGCCCCAGCCGAAGGCGCCCATGAGTGCGACGAGCTCGCCGCGGGAGCTCATGTAGTAGGCGAAGAGCCCGGAGACGACGGCGAGCAGGAAGGTGACGGTGCGGGCCCAGAGCAGTTCACGGACGGGCGGGCGGCGGCCGAGGGACTTGGGGATGTCGTGGATGATGGCGGCGGCGCCGATGTTGAGGAAGCTGTCGGCGGTGGACATGATCGCGGAGAACAGACCGGCGAAGACGACGCCCGCGACGATGGGATGCGCGAAGTATTGCAGGAATTCGGGCGCAGCATCGTCGGGGATGGCGAGTTCGGGGTGCTTGCCGCTGAGGACGAGGGCGCGCATGGCGAGTCCGATGGCGATCCAGAGGAGCGCGGCGAGGGAATAGCCGACGACGCTGACGACGAAGATTCGTTTCACGTCGGTGACTTTTTTGTTCATCATCAGCTTGGTGACGACGTGCGGCTGGCCGGCGCCGCCGAGCGCGAACAGGAAGTACCACGAGAGACAGCCCATGACGCCGAGCGTGCCCCAGGGGCCCATCGCTTCGGGGTCGTTCTCCATGATGATGCG
>CAYUZD010000187.1:0-4535 GCA_964449475.1 uncultured Nitrospirales bacterium | reverse complement strand
CGACGGCCATGCCGAGGATTTGCGTGCCGAGATAGCCGAAGACGCCGAAGAGGATGGCGACGGCGGTGAAGAACCGCGCGCCTTCGCTGTTGTAGCGCGCGGCGACGGCATCGGGCAGGGAGATCGTGTTGCGGACCTCGGCGAAGAGGCGGATGCGTTTGCCCAGCAGGTAGAACGAGAGGCAATAGCCGATGGAACAGCAGACGATCATCCAGATGGAGCTCATGCCCATGCGGTAGACGAGTCCGGGTCCGCCGACGAAGCCGAACGCGCTGAGCGTGCTGGAGAAGACGGCAAGTCCGGTGACCCAGAAGCCGAGATGGCGGCCGGCCATGAAGAAGTCGCTCGCGCTCTTGGTGCGGCGGAGGGCCCAGATGCCGACGGCGATGCAGAGGGCCATGTAGAACGCGATGGAGCCGAAGATGATGAGTTGGCGCTGTTCTTCCATCAGGACCCCGGCGTGCGCGATTTGAACCCGGCGGCGAGTTCCGCGAGACGCTGTTCATCGGCCTGGGTGAAGCTGAACCGGTCGAAGGTGGCGAGATAAAGCACGACGAACACGGCGGGGAACAGCCAGATGCCGTACATCATCCAGGCGGTGGGGACGGGAAACCCGAGGAAGAGCGCGTGATCGGCGGTAGCGGCGTAACGTGCGTGGGCGACGATGAGGCCGGTGGCGATTCCCGCGTAGATGAGCCAGCCGACGAGGAGCGGCAACTGAAGCGGGCCGAGGCTGCCGCGTTTTTGCGCGCCGAACGCGAGCAGCGCGACGAAGAAGGTGACCTGGCAGAGCGCGAACGCCCAGGCGAGCCACCAGATGGGTTTGTAGCGTGCTTCGCCGTCGCCGCCGGATTGCATTGTTTGGAATTGTGGATGGGCGACGCCGTGGCCTTGTGGCGTGCGCGTGACGACGCCGTTGTCCGTGGACTCGGTGAAGGGTTGTTCGTCGATGAGCCAGAGCGCGCCGACGACGGCGCACATGCCGAGCAACATCGCGAACAGGATGAGATCGAGGCGCATGGGTGCGGCAGTGTAGCGGGGGGTTGGGGGGAATGCAATGGGGTTGGTTCTTGTGGGGCGGTCGTTGCAGCTCGCATCGTTCGGCTCCTTGAAAAAGTGCTCCTATAGATATGCGCGGGGTGTTGCCCTGCGGGAGGACGGCACGAGGACTTGGTGCCTCGGAAGCGAGGGTGATGTCATGGCAGATGCTGTGCGCACGGTGGTGACCTTTTCGAGTTCGGCGTTCAATACAATGGAGCCAAGGCCGCATTTCATCAATGAGTGTTGCTTCGGGGATGACGTCGCGGAGTGGCTGATCGGGCGGCTGCGCGCGCAGGGGGTGACGACGGACGAGCCGGGCCAGGAGGATTTCGGCTGGTTCTTCAATTTCCACGTGGGCGACGCGGGGTACTGCCTCGTGATCGGGTTCCGGCCGGATGACGACGCCGGCGCGGGGACGTGGGTTTGCTTCATCGAGCGGAGCCTCGGATTGATCGCGTCGCTGCTGGGCCGGCGGAACAAGGGCCTGACGCCGGACGCGTCACGGACGATCCATCGCGCGTTGTCGGGCTCGGCGGAGGTGCGGGACGTGCGGTGGCATGTCCGGCAGGAGTTCGACCGCGGGCTTGAGGATCGCGGCACGGCGGAGCCGTGAAGAATGAAAAGGGCAGTGAACAGGATTGACATGATTTACAGGATGGATTGGATCGGGCGCGCGAAGCGGAGCTTCGGCCACAAGTGCGTTCCCAGGCGGAGCTTGGGAACGAGGATGTTGCTCTTGAATCCTGTTGAATCCTGTTCATCCTGTGTATTCCGCGTTTGACCTTCTCCGTGTTCCTCCGTGGCTCTGTGTTGAGTGGGGTCGTCCTTTCTCGCTTTGCCTTCTTCTCTCCTTCGGCGAACTTCCCGCGTAGTACACCTATAGACACGGGCGAGTTGTTGACCTGCGTTCGTTGAATTTTGAGATGGGTTCCGCGCGAGGGCGGAATGGACGAATCGTCAATACAGGCGCGCGCGGAACAAGAGAGAAATTGTTGACAACACCGTTGGATCTGGATCGAGCTTGGTATAGGCTCTCTTGAACCGTTGCGCCAGGCTGGAGCGCTTATGTCAATTCCGACCTATGATCGATTCATTGAACCAGTTCTCAGGTATCTCGCGCTTCATCCCGAGGGAGAACGCGCGAGACACGTCCACGATGCGGCCGCCGACGCCTTGAACATATCCGATGCCGATCGCCAGGAGATGCTTCCTAGTCGAGCGCAACTGGTCTATAAAAACAGAGCAGGTTGGGCGCATGACCGACTAAAGCGGGCAGGTCTATCAAGCAGCATTCGAAAGGGATTTTGGAAGCTGACCGAAGCCGGATTCGACTACGCCCGACAACATCAAGCCCCGCTGCCCGAAGAGGAAGTCCAACGACTCGCGACGGACTTCATGGACGTACGGCTACGACCAGCGCGTGACGAAGAAATCTCAGGTGAAGCATTGGACGGAGTGAGTACACCGACTGTTTCTCCGCTGGCAAGTCCCGACGATCGTTTGAGCGACGCGCTATCGGAATTGCGCAGTTCGGTAGCTGAAGAATTGATCGAGTCTCTGGCGACGGTATCGCCATCATTCTTTGAAATTATCGTACTAGACCTGCTGCATCGCATGGGCTATGGAACCCGCCGTTCGGACTTGCAACGAGTTGGCGGAGTGGGCGATGCGGGCATCGATGGAGTGATTTCGCTCGACAAGCTGGGATTGGAGAAGGTCTACATTCAGGCAAAACGATGGCAGCAGACGGTTGGCAGGCCGGAAATCCAAGCGTTTTACGGAGCCCTCGCCGGACAGCGAGCAAATAAGGGTGTGTTTATCACTACATCTGGCTATACGCCGAATGCGTTGGAGTTTGCCAAGTCCGTCGAGAAGATCGTGTTAATCGATGGGCAGCGACTCGCTGAACTCATGATAGAACACGAGGTCGGCGTCAGTGCGCGAACAGTGAAGATTCCCAAGCTCGATAGCGACTATTTTGACGAGGAGTCTGCGTAGTTCAGTCATCGATGCGCCGGTTGTTCCCGCGAACGACCTAGACGTGGCGATCTGCCTTCTGAGACGCGCGATGAGGGCGGATGCGACAGATGCACGGAGAGTCGATGGTAGAGATTGCTTCGTCGCAAACCCCGCTCCTCGCAATGACAGAATCGGCTGGTCGTGTGACGGTATTTACGGTGGCATGAGCGTAGTAGTTGGGAGTGCGCGATGACGACTACGTTCCTGCAATTGATGCGCCGACCTATCCGAACTCCCAACCTTGTCATTGCGAGGAGCAGCCCCACCGCGACGAAGCAATCTCTGCCCGGCGCGTTGGTCGAGGAGTAACGGTCCTTAAATGCTGGAGCCTAAGGCTGCCGCGTTTAGTCGTCGGTGGTTCGATTCGACTTGGGTTCTGATTCTTCTTCGGCGACTTCGAGCAGGTCTTTCCACTCGGGGTTTTGGGATTCGATCAGTTTGATCTTGTCCGCGCGGGATCCGCCTTTGATTTGCTTTTCCCGGGCGATGGCTTGCCAGACTTGATCGAATTGTTCGATGTAGACGAGTTGGGAGGTCTTGTATTTGCGGGTGAACGCGGAGCCGATTCTTGCGCGGTGTCGCCGGACGCGTTGTTCGATGTCGCCGGTGACGCCGGTGTAGAGCGCGGTGTGGCGTTTGTTGGTGAGGATGTATACGGTGTAGGTCCTGCCGCGCATCGTTCGGATGTCCCTGGCATGCGGTGGCGCCGGGTAGAGATTGCTTCGTCGCACACCCCGCTCCTCGCAATGACAAAGGAGGGGTGTGGGTGATGTCAAGGCGCTGGAGAATGAACGTGGATTGTGGTGCGCGCGAATTCGGACGCAGTTCGTCCAGACCGTGCTCCTTGGGATGGGGGTGGGATCGCTGGAAGAGATTGCTTCGTCGCAAACACCGCTCCTCGCAATGACAAAGGAGAGGCTCCGGTTAAATCAAGGTGCTGGAATATGAACGTAGATTGAGGTGAGTGCTTATCATTGTGGGGTTCCCTACGAGACGCGGACGAGTTGCTTACCCTTGTTCTCGCCGCGGAGCATTCGCATGAAGGCCTTGGGGGTGTTTTCGAGGCCGTCTAGGACGTCTTCGCGATACTTGAGCTTGCCTTCCTTGAGCCACGCGCCCATTTGTTTGATGCCTTCGGGCCAGCGGTCCATGAACCGGGAGACGATGAATCCTTCGGCGCGGGCCTGGCGGACGAGGAGGGTGGCGTAGGTGCTGCGGGGGCCCATCTCGGGTTTTTCGAGGTTGTATTGTGAGATGACGCCGCAGATGGAGATGCGGGCGAAGTTGGCGAGGTTCATGAAGACGGCGTCGGTCATGTCGCCGCCGACGTTGTCGAAGTAGCAGTTGACGCCTTGTGGGCAGAGTTCGCGGATCTTGGCGGGCCAGTCTTTGGCGGGGACGGTCTTGTAGTTGAAGGCGGCGTCGTATCCGCATTCTTTGAGGAGGTAGTCGACTTTTTCGTCGGAGCCGGCGGA
>CAYUZD010000186.1:5231-6717 GCA_964449475.1 uncultured Nitrospirales bacterium | reverse complement strand
ACGGGGTACGGCGAGGCGGACAATACGGCGCGGACCGTGCGCGTGATGGAAGAGGCCGGGGTCAGCGGGATTCATCTGGAGGACCAGGTGTTCCCGAAACGCTGCGGTCATCTCGAGGGCAAGGAGCTCGTCCCGGCCGGGCACTTCTGCGAAAAGCTACAAGCCGCCGCCGGCGCGAAGTCGTCGAACGATTTCATGCTGATTGCGCGGACCGACGCGCGCGGCGTCATCGGGATTGACGAGACCATCCGCCGCGCGAACGTGTATATCGAGGCCGGGGCGGACGCAATTTTCCCGGAGGGCCTGCGGAGCGCGGAGGAGTTCGCCCGGGTCGCGCGCGAGGTGTCGGCACCGTTGCTCGCGAACATGACCGAATTCGGCACGACGCCGTATCTCACCGTGGACGAATTCGCGCAGATGGGATACAAGATGGTCATCTTCCCCGTTACGCTTCAGCGCGCGGCGATGAAGGCGATGGAGCAGGTGCTGCACACCCTCCGCACGCACGGCACCCAAAAACCGGTGCTCGATCAGATGCAGACGCGCCAGGAGTTGTACGACTTGCTGGAGTACGGCGGGATAGTGGACAAGCCCGTCGGTGGATAGCCGGACTTTTGGATAGGGCGCTCCCGGACTGATGAGACGCCACGCACGGATCTATGCAGTCGCAGTTGGAACCCTCGTCATCCTGCTTGGCTTGTATCTCAACGCCGCTCACCTTGAAACGGAGCGCGAGAAGCAACTCTCGCAACTCACCGGTAACGACGAAATGACGCAGATTCTCCGAACGGAGGCAGAAGACTTCCGAATCATGAACCGTTACCAAAAGCTCGGATTCGCGGCGTCCATGGTCGCCGTTGTCGTTGTCGTACTGGCGTGGTCGTTCTCGACTCGAATTCGGAGCCGCCAAGGGATACGCGGCCCGGATCCCGAGGCGTCCGATGGGGTCGAAGCGCCGACCGACGACAGGAACTGAGACACACTCGCCGGGCACTGCACGTTTCAACGGCACCGGGACATTCGGTACAATACGGCGGATATCTGAGCGGGCGCTCATTTTCCCGACGGCGCGCCATGCGCAAGTCACTCGCCCGCGGCATCTGCGGCCATCGAGAGGGAGAGGATTCATCATGTCAGGCAACGACAAAAGCTACAGCCCCGGACTCGCGGGCGTGATCGCGGGCGAGACGGACATCGCGTGCGTGGATCAGGGCGTGTTGCTCTACCGCGGATACGCGATCGAGCAACTCGCCGAGAAATCGACGTTCGAGGAGGTCGCGTACCTGCTGCTGTTCGGCGAATTGCCGAACGCCGATCAACTGAAAACGCTGAAGGCGACGCTGGACAAGTATCGCCCGCTCGAGCCGAAGCTCGTCAGCGCGCTGCGCGACATTCCGAAGCCGGTGCCGATGATGGACGTCCTGCGCAGCATGGTGTCGTACGCCGGGCACTTCGACCCGACGAAGGGCGGCGACGTGGCGGCGCA
>CAYUZD010000186.1:0-5131 GCA_964449475.1 uncultured Nitrospirales bacterium | reverse complement strand
CTGCACGGCGGCGCGAACGAAGCGGCGATGGAGATGCTGCAACGGTTCAAGACGCCGGAAGAGGCGCGCGAATGGATGAAGACGGCGTTCGAGCGCAAAGAGAAGATCATGGGCTTCGGCCACCGCGTGTACAAGAACGGCGACCACCGCGCGCGGATACTCGAGCGGGAACTGCGCAAGCTCGCCGACCAGCTCGGGCAACAAAAGTGGATGGGCATTTACGACGCCATCAAGGAGCCCATGGTCAACGACAAGAAGATCTTCCCGAACGTGGACTATCCGTGCGGGCTGACGTATTACCTGCTCGACCTGCCGCTGGATTTGTACACGCCGATCTTCGTCGCGTCGCGCGTGACGGGCTGGTGCGCGCACATCATCGAGCAGACCCAGGACAACCGCATCTACCGGCCGCTGAGCATCTACAACGGCCCGAAGGAGCGGCCGGTCCCGTCCAGAAACTGACCTCATTCTGTCATTGCGAGGAGCGGGGTATGCGACGAAGCAATCTCAAGCGCCGATGCCTCGCCCTCCGCGAGTATTCTTTGCTTCCAGTGCGAGCCAAGCGGTACCCCCATGAGTGAGGTAGCCGCGTGACGGCCGAGAAGGGGCTGCTGTCAAAAGAAAGCGTGATCGCGGCCGTCGCGATTACGGGAATCGCCGCCTGGCTCACGTTGCGCTACGCGATTGACGCGTCGCCGCAGATCCGCGTGCTTCCGCTGTACGCCGTCCTGGCCGCCGGCGGTGTGCCGCTCGTCCTCGACCTTACACTAAAACTGTTCCGGCGCGAATTCGGCTCGGACTTGCTCGCGGGCATCTCGATCGTCACGTCCGTGTTGCTCGGCGAGTACCTCGCTGGGTGTCTCGTCGTGCTGATGCTTTCGGGCGGCGAGACCATCGAGCGCTACGCCGTGAGCAGCGCGTCGTCCGTGCTCAAGGCGCTCGCGAAGCGCATGCCGAACATCGCGCACCACAAACTGGACGGGACGCTGAAGGACGTGGCGCTCGGCGACGTGCAGGTGGGCGATCTGCTCGTCGTGCTGCCGCACGAGGCGTGTCCGGCGGACGGCGTCGTGGTCGAGGGCCACGGCGTGATGGACGAGGCCTACCTTACCGGCGAGCCGTACATGATCTCGAAGGGGCCGGGCACCGCGGTAATCTCCGGCGCCGTGAACGGCGAGTCCGCCCTGACCATCAAGGCCACCAAGCTGCCGGTGGATTCGCGGTACGCAAAGATCGTCGCCGTCATGCGCGAGGCGGAGGAGAACCGCCCCCACATCCGCCGCCTCGCGGACCGGCTTGGCGCGATTTACACGCCGGTCGCGGTCGCGATCGCGGGCTTGGCGTGGCTCGCGAGCGGCGACCCGGTGCGGTTTCTGGCCGTGCTCGTCGTCGCGACGCCGTGCCCGCTGCTGATCGCGATCCCGGTCGCGATCATCGGCGCGATCTCGCTCGCGGCCAAGCGCGGCATCATCGTGCGCGACCCCGCGGTGCTCGAGCGCGCGGACAAATGCCAGACGGTGATCTTCGACAAGACCGGCACGCTCACCTACGGCGAACCGGTACTCATTCACCAGCACCTTGCGCCGGGATTCGATCAGATTGACGTGCTGCGATTGGTGGCCGGACTCGAACACTACTCGAAGCATCCGCTCGCGAAGGCCATTGTGAGTGCCGCAGACGCCGCGAGTGTGCCGGTCGTGCCGGCGTCCGAGGTCAGCGAACCGCCGGGCCAGGGACTTGTCGGGACCATCGAGGGCCGCCAAGTACAAGTGACCAAACGGAGCAAGTTCCTCGCGGAAAGCGGAGCAGACCCGTCGACTCTGCCGGCCGTCGCATCGGGACTCGAGTGCGTAATCGTGGTGGACGGCAAACTCGCCGCGACTTATCAGTTCCGCGACGCACCACGCAAGGACAGCCGGCCATTCATCGAGCATCTCAGCAAAAAACACGGGTTCAAGAAGGTCATGCTCGTCTCCGGCGATCGCGAGTCGGAGGTCCGCTACCTGGGCGACATGGTCGGCATCACCGACGTGCGCGCGTCGATGACGCCGGAGGAGAAAGTCGCCATCGTCCGCAAGGAGCGCGAGTCCGCCGAGACGCTGTTCGTCGGTGACGGCGTGAACGACGCGCCGGCCCTCGCGAGCGCAACGGTCGGCATCGCGTTTGGCCAACACAGCGACGTGACCAGCGAAGCCGCGGGCGCCGTCGTCCTGACGGCGTCGCTGGGCAAGGTGGACGAGTTCTTCCACATCAGCCGTCACATGCGCGCGATCGCGCTGCAGAGCGCCGTGGGCGGCATGGCGCTGAGTGTGCTCGGCATGCTGATTGCCGCCGCGGGCTATCTCCCGCCGGTCGCGGGGGCCGTCACGCAGGAGATCATCGACGTGGCCGTCATCCTGAATGCTTTGCGCGCGGCGGTCCGGCCAAGGACACTCATCGATTACTGAGATTCAAACGAACGCGCAGCGGGCGTGGTCGAATCCCCGGGTAGGAGGAGTGTATCCATGCGTCGTTGGTTGACTCTATTCGTGTCTTCCGCGTGTGCGGCCGCGTTCGCGGCCGTGCAGGCCGATGCCCAGGGCACGTTCGTGATTGAAGGCGTCGCCGTCATTCCCATGACGGTGGAGACCGTGCTGCAGGACCAGACCGTGGTCGTCCGCGACGGCATGATCGCGGCGCTCGGGCCCCGGGGCGAAGTTGAGGTGCCTCGCCGCGCCGAGGTCATCGATGGCACCGGCAAGTTCCTGATCCCGGGCCTCCATGACCTGCACGTCCACTTCAACGGCGGGTCTCAGTCCAACCCCGACATGCTCGCGCTCTATCTCGCGAACGGGGTCACGGGCATCCTCAACATGCGCGGGTCGCGCGGGATTCTCGACCTGCGCGAACAGATCCGCTCGGGCGAACTGCTCGGCCCGGTGCTGTACACGACCTCACCCATCATCGGCAATACGTCGCCGGATCCGAAGTCCTACGACCTCGGCCGCGAGATGGTCGAGCGGTTCCACGCCGAGGGTTACGACTTCATCAAGGTGTACAACCAGATTCCGGAGGAAGGATACAGGGGCATCGTCGAGACCGCGAAACGGCTCGGCATGCCCGTGGTCGGGCACGCGGTGCGGTCCGTCGGCATCGAGGGCGCGCTCGCGTCGGGCCAGCACATCGCGCACATGGAAGAGCTGCTCTACGGCTACTTCGGCCGGGACTATGACGCGTCGAAGATCCCGGACCTCGCGCGCCGGTTCAAAGACGCCAACGTGTCTGTCATCGCGACGCTGACGGCGTTCCACAACATCATCCACCAGGTGGACGACCTCGACACGATGCTGCGGTCACCGGGCATCGAGTACCTGCACCCGCGCATCACGCGGACGTGGCAACCGGAACTGAACGAGTACACGAGCCGGTTCGACCGGAAAGCCGTCGAGAATTTTCTCGGGCCGGCCATCGCGTTTCAGCAACAGCTCGTGAAACAGTTCACGGATGCCGGCGTCCCGGTATTGCTCGGCACCGACGCGTCGATCCCGATTGTCGTGCCCGGCTGGTCCGCGCACCAGGAACTCGAGGAGCTCGTCGCCGCCGGGCTCACGCCGTACCAGGCGCTCGAAGCCGGCACCTCCAAGGCCGCGGCGTTCCTCGGCCGCACGGACGCGGGCACGATTGAATCCGGCAAGCGCGCCGACTTCGTGCTGCTCGACGCGAACCCGCTTGCGGACATCCGAAACAGCCGCACGATTGCCGGAGTCGCGGTTGGTGGAATCTGGCTGGACGGGAATCGCCTGGTGTCGATGTTGGACGCCATCGACGCATCGTCCTGATTATCCCCTAATTTGCCACCCGGCGCGTTGTTTACGGGGAATCTGGCCGCCGTTGGAACCGTTTGATATGAAACGGTCATTATAGTAGGTAGGCGGCCGGTGGGGATTGGGAGACGCGGCCCGCGACTCTGGGTGGACTCCATGGAAAAGAAGGAAGCCTACTTCCAACTCGGCTGGCTGGTTCGTCTTTACGACCGGACGGTCCTGCAGTACCCGTGGTTTTTCCTGCTGGTCGCGTTCGGCATCTTCGGGTTCTTCGCGTTCCACGTCAAGGATTTCAGTCTCGACGCGTCCAGCGAGTCGATCGTGCTCGAGAACGACTCCGACCTCCGGTACTACAGCGACACCCGCGAGCTCTTCGGGTCGGACGACTACATCTTCGTCACCGTGACGCCGCCCGAGAGCGGAGACCTGTTCTCCGAGCAGAACCTGAAGCTGATCGGCGAGATGTCGGACGAGTTCACGGCGATCGACGACGTGGAATCGGTCACGAGCATCCTAAACGTGCCGCTGTTCCACAGTCCCGACGTGAAGTTTCTCCAGATGGCGTCGGACTACAAGACGCTGTTGACGGGGGCGGACGTCGAACTCGCGCGCAAGGAGCTCACGACCAGCCCGCTGTACAAGAACTACCTCATCAGCGAGGACGGCAAGACGACGACGCTCCAGGTGACGTTCAAGGATCCGCCGCAGGAATACACCGACCTCTACAACCGCCGGCGCGACCTGCGCGACAAGAGCAAGACGGAGGGCCTCACCGCGGCCGAATCCGCCGAACTCGCGCAGGCGGAGACGAAGTACGCCGACTGGCACGAGGCGGAGATCGCGCAGAACACGCACAACATCGAGCTCTGCCGCGCGATCGTGGACAAGTACGAGCCGCAGATCGGCGAGTTGCACGCGGGCGGCGTGCCGATGATCATTGCCGACATCATTGCCTACGTCCGGGGCGACATCCGCGTCTTCGGCATCGCGTCCTTCATGCTCGTGGTGATCACGCTCGGCATCCTGTTCCGCCGCGTGAAATGGGTCGTGCTGCCGCTGCTCTGCTGCGCGATGGTCCTGTTCATCATGATGGGCTACATGGGGTTCACGAACTGGACCGGCACCATCGTCACGTCGAACTTCCCCGCGATGCTCATCGTGATCACGCTGATGACGGCGATCCACATCGTCGCGCACTTCCAGGAAATCTACGCGCGGCACCCGGACCGCACGACGCGAGAGATTACGCTCGAGACCGTGCGCCACGTCGCGGTCCCCTGCTTCTACATGTCGCTGACGACGGTCGTCGGGTTCGGGTCGCTGCTGGT
>CAYUZD010000185.1:0-6741 GCA_964449475.1 uncultured Nitrospirales bacterium | reverse complement strand
TGCTCAGACATGATTGGAAATCGCCGGGGTTGACGCGGAAGTGTACTAAAAACCGACCGCGAGACGCGCCCACGGCGGCGGATACAACGATCAGCCTCCGGCTCGGATGCTTCGTGTCGCAACCAGTTCTGGTTATCGCTGAATCATCAAGGAACGAGACCGATCATTCGTCCCGCTCCACCAGATAATCGATAAACCCGATCATCATCTCGTCCACACCGAAGGTCAGGTCGTCCGTCGGGTCGGGGTTGCGCGGGTTCTCGGCCGAGTTGTCATACCGCGCGACGAGTTCGAGCCGCGTGCCCTTCGGCGCCACGATCGGCTCCGCGAGCCGGTAGCTGATGTCCCAGTCCGGGTCCCAGTTCGACTTGATCAGCGTCTGGGTCCCGCCGTCAGGGAAATGCGCCGTGATCGTCATCTCTTTGCCGCGCTGGTGCATGTGCGGCGCGAGGTTCGTGATTAGCGCGTACTGGTCAAACGTGTAGTCCGCCGTCACCTCGTAGTTCTTCGCCCCGGCCGGAATCTTGAACGTCGTATTCGAAATCGCCAGCGCCACCGACTCGTGCTCGATCTTGCCCGTCGCGAAGTACAGCCCGATCCGCGTCCGATCCGTCACCGGCGTGCCGAACGAGTGGTAGTGCGCCTGCGCGACAATCTTCTGCCCCTTCTTGATCAGCCGCCCCGTGCCGTCCGCGAACACCGTCGGCGGCGCCCCGGCCACATACGCCCCGAGCTGCCCGCCGATCTTCCCGTCCGGCTCCGCCACGCGCGCGAACACATGGTGCACGCCGCGCTTCTGGCTCGGCTGAATCTCGATCGCCCGGATCCACGTGTCCGCCGGCAGGTCCAGCGTCGCGCTCAGGTTCGGGAACTTGTCCGGACCGTCCGCCGCAATGTCCACAGAATCGAGTTCGATCAGATAGTCCGGCTCGCCCAACACCCACCCGTCCGGGAACTCCCGCGCCGGCGGCAGGTCCTTCTCATCGCCAAACGCCGCGCCCGTCTTGATCCACCGGTCAATCGTCGCGATCTCGTCCGCCGACAACCGCATGTCGTTGCTGAACGTCCCAAACGCCGGGTCCGCATGCCACGGCGGCATCGACTTCTCCTGCACCACCCGCTTCGCAATCGCCTTCGTCCACGGACGCACCTCCGCATACGTCAGCAACGACATCGGCGCCACCTCCCCGACGCGGTGACACTGCACACACTTCGCATTCAATATCGGCGCGACGTCCTTCGCATACGTGACCTTCCCCGCGCCGCCCGACCCCGCCACAGCCGTCCGCTCTTCCTGCGCAAACGTAGCGCCCGACGCGCTCAGCAAAAACACGATCCCAACAACCGCCATCACCAGCCCACGCATGACCCGATCCTCCCAGACCTTTGGACCAGTATACGCCGCGCCCATTTGGAGCGCGAGCAACTCGCGAAAGAACGACTCCAGCAACGTCCTGCCTTCCGCCCCAAAGGGGCGCAGGGATGTAGCCACGGGTGAAGCGGAGTCCGCCGACCGGCGGACAGAGCGCAACCCGTGGATACAGGGTTACTGTATCCTTCTTCCGCCCCAGAGGGGCGGAGGAGCATCAACGATCCGCGAAAGGACCACGATGCCCGGTACCTACTCCCAGATTCTGCTCCACGTCGTCTTCAGCACGAAACACCGTGAGCCGTGGATCATCGCCGAAGTCGCGGAGCGTCTGTACCCATACATCGGCGGCATCATCCGGGCCGAGAAGGGCACTCTCTACGACATCGGCGGCGTCGAAGACCACGTGCACCTCTACCTCCGTTGGCGCACTGACGGATCGATATCGGATTTGATGCGGACGGTCAAGGCGAGGTCATCGAAATGGATGCACGACGAGTTCCCCGCGCTCCGCGCGTTCGCGTGGCAGGAGGGGTACAGCGTCTTCTCGGTCAGCAAATCGCAGGAGGAATCTGTCAAGAAGTACATTGCCGGTCAACAGGATCATCACAAGAAGGAAGACTTCAAGTCCGAACTGTTGAAACTCCTCCGCGCCCACGGCGTCGAGTTCGACGAGAAGTACGTGTGCGATTGAGACGCCGCGCCATCATCGTCTGTCACAGCCGCGTCCCCGACATCCGCCCCGAAGGGCCGTAGGACTTTAGCCACGGGTGGAGTGATGCAACCAATCGCGTAACCCGTGGATCATTTCGTCTCGATTGAGCGTGCTCCGGAGGGACACAGGAGTACACTCATTACAACGCCGTCTGAGGATACCTGTGGAGTTACTCCTCTGCCCCTCCGGAGCAGACCCAATAGACCGCGACGCTTCCACGGGTTCCGCTCCGTCCGCCTGCCGACGGACTCCGCTCCACCCGTGGCTACAACCCAAGGCCCCTCCGGGGCAATTGAAGTCCGCGAACGCATCTCTCTTCCAAACGAAGTCTAGGTCAGCCGCCCCAAAAGGGGCGCAGGACTGTAGCCACGGGTGAAGCGATGCACAGCATCGCGCAACCCGTGGATCACGTTGTCTCGATTCAGTGTGCCCCGGAGGGGCACAGGAGTACACGCCTCACGCGACCATGTGTATGGGAGATTCTCTGTTGAGACAGATCGCGGGGAACGCGCAACTTCCTTCTTGCATGGATTGCACACCGCTACATCATGCGACCACTGCCGCGCCGTATGGCACGCAGGGCTGTGTACATCCAAGGCGGTGCCCGGTCAACATCCCGGCACCGTCCATGCAGAAGCACTCGGTGCCCCGTTATCTATGATGCGTGGAAACCTGCTACTATGGCGACAATGAGTTAGCAGAATCGATTCGCCACGAATCAACTGTCAAAGGGCGGATGCTTGTCAGTTGTCCGAAATTCTCGCCATGCCCACTTTTGAACTTGACCGATTGTTGTCGTACGACGATCAATCGTTACTCGACGAACTGCGTCGCGTCGCCGCGCTCGTAAATTCCCCTTTTTTGACAAAAAGGGACTTCGACAAGAGTTCAAGGGTCTGTTCCGGCACCGTGCGCCAACGCTTTGGGGGTTGGCAACAAGCACTGGTCAAAGCGGGCTTGGAGAATCGCTATTCGCAGTCGGCGGATGCGTTGAGCACAATACGTCGAAGATACAGTGACGACGAGATTCTTGAGGAACTTCGGTCTGTATCAAAGAAAATCAATGGAGCGCCTCTAACCTCTGACGTGTTCAATGATCACGCGCAAATGAACGCCGACACAATCAGGCGTCGCTTCGGTGGCTGGTCCAAGGCACTGGAGAGAGCTAGATTGACCGTCCCGAATCGTTGCAAGCGATATTCGGACGAGGATTACTTTGAGAATCTGCTAACAGTCTGGACACAGCATGGCCGACAACCCAAATACTACGAAATGAACGCACCGCCGTCGTCCATTCCTATAAGCGCCTACGAGCACAAGTGGGGTGGATGGAGGAAGGCCCTTTCGGCGTTCCTCGACCGCGTGAACTCCGACGTCAGCGTGCAAGAAACGAAAGGTCCTTCTCTTGTCGCGGAGAAGTCGAGATCAACATCTCCGCGACTTCGTCCGAATCGCAAGCGTAAAGTCAAGCAAGATGATCTGCGGCAGATTAGGTTAGGTCTTCGATATGAAGTTATGAAAAGAGATCGTTTTCGGTGCGTCTTGTGCGGCGCCAACCCCGCAACGCTCCCCGGCTGTGTGTTGCATGTTGACCACGTCCTGGCGTGGTCTAGAGGCGGCAAGACAACTGCGGAAAATCTTCGCACGCTATGCGCGAACTGTAACCTTGGCAAGAGTAACAAACTCGACGAGCCGGCCATTGACCAGAATTCCGATTCTTGATATCCAATCCTCGAATGCTGAGCGAGCAACAAAGTCCATTACTTCGTTCCTAAGCTGTGTAGGCTGTTTCAAAACCTTTTGCCAAGCGGATCGTTGAGTGGTGAAAAAGGCCGTTGAGCTTCCCCAGGGACTGGGTGGTCTCCAGGCCGAGGATGCCCTCAAGGCGACACGTACAAGCACTCTGTATGACCCCACGAGACCCACCCCAGCCACCCATCCACCCGAACATCCTTGTTAACAATTTACCGATCGCTTTCCGCCCCATTCACGCACCTTTCCACGCACCCGACCCATTGTTTCCCAAAACCCCATTCCACCGCGCGACCCCTTGTTCCTCACACGCCGTTTCCACCGCGCCGCAGGGCAACACCCGCGCACATAGATAGAGGCGTCGCGGCTTGGGCAGGGTCGCTATGCCCAAGTTCTGCACACGCAGGACCATGCGCCAACGCACCTCCGCGGAAGTGGGCCTCGTGCCTACCGCTGAACCTCCGGCAATTCGGCGAGCTCAGCCGGTCGCGTAGCCCGCCGCTGAGCCGGTAGCTGAGCCTGCCACCCATTCGGTCGCTAAGCCTGCCGAAGCGCCGAAGTACCCTTCGCGCCGCCCTCCCAAACCCACCCCCGCCACCCGTCCTCCTGACCATTTTGTCAACGATTTACCGAGCGCTTTCCGCCCTATTTACGCACCTTTCCACGCACCTGACCCATCGATTCCCAAACCCCATTCCGCCGCGCGACCCCTTGTTTTTCACAAACCAATTCCACCGCGCCGCAGGGCAACACTTCGCCTCTGGATATAGGAGGAGGTTTCGAGGATGCGTAGAGAAAAATGGAACGACTCAGGGACACGCATGGCGACGTGGCGTGGCCGTAACACTCAGCCGCCCGGATCATCCACGTTCATCCGCGTTTATCTGTGGCTAAATGGTCTTCCGCGGCATGTCTATCTCCCGCTTGCAGCGGGGGCAGGCGACATAGTTGCGCGGGTAGTCCGGAGGAACCTTCAGTTTCAACCCGCACGTGCACGGCAGGATCTGGAAATTATCGAGCGTGCGCATGAGGTCGCCGACCGCGCGTGCCTGATCGCGCGGGTCGCGGCTCTGGACGGCCGCCTCGGCCGCGGCGCGGATCGGGTGCACAGGTTTCTCCCCCGCGAGCGCCGACTTCGGCAGGTGTCCGGCCTTCTTGCCCATCGCGCGGTCCCACGCGTGCTGATACTCGGCGAACGACGCCTGGCCGCCGAACGATCGCAGGACCTTGATACGGTCCGCCGCGGGCGGGTGTGTGCTGGTGAGCGCGGAGAGCTTCGCCTTCGCGAACGGGTTCACGATGTACATCGCGGCGGTGGACTTGCTCGCGCGCTGCACGGGCACGCTGCTCCCGGCGAGTTTCTCGAGCGCGGACGCGAGTCCTTCGGGGTAGCGCGTGTAGACCGCGCTCGACGCGTCCGCGAGGTACTCGCGCTTGCGCGAGATGCCGAGGTAGATGAGCTGCGCGAGAATGGGCGCGAGGATCGCCAGCAGGATCGCGACGATCGCGATCACGGCCTGGCCCTGTCCGCCGCCCTTGCCCCGCCCGCGCGACCGGTACCGCGCGCCGCGCCCGCCGTGCCACAGCGATCGCAGGAACACCTCGGACATCATCACGATGGTCCCGAGCATCACGCTCGCGAACGCCATCAACGTGACGTCCCGGTTCACGATGTGCGCGACCTCGTGGCCGATGACGCCCTGCAGCTCGTCCCGGTCCAGCCGGCCGAGCAGCCCTGCCGTGATCGCAACGGCGGCCTTGTCCTTGTTCCGGCCGACGGCGAACGCGTTCAGCGCTTCGTCGGGGATGATGAACACGCGCGGCATCTTGCCGAGGCCCGACGCGATCGTCATCTCCTCGACGACGTTGAACAGTTCCGGGTGGTCCTTCTTCTCGATTTCGCGCGCGCCACCCACGCTGAGCAGGATGCTGTCGCCGCCCGCGAACGCGACGAGCGTCAGAATCGTCCACAGTCCCGCCGCCGCGGCAAGCCCGTAGAACCCCGCGCCGGGCACGTAGGTCTCCGCGATCACGAAGCCCAGCGCGAACAGCACGGCCGCCATCGACACGACCAAGGCAGCCGATCGCCGCCGGTTCGACTGGATCTGTTCCCACATGCCGCGACGCGCGCTCCCCTAGACGAAGAACGGATTGTACCGCTTCTCGATGCCGATCGTGCTCGACGGCCCATGTCCGCCGTGCACGAGCGTGTCGTCCGGCAGCGTGAAGAGGTTCGCGCGGATGAGCTCGATCTGCCGCGCGTAGTCGTCCGGGTTCGACGTCCCGCCGACGGACCCCGCGAACAGCGCGTCGCCGGTGAACACGCGGTCCGGGAAAATGAGGCTCAGCCCGATCGGTGTGTGGCCGGACGTGTCCACGATGCGGCCCGTCATCGCGCCGATCTGCAGCGTGTCGCCGGGCCCGACAACGCGATCGGTCTCGTATGCTCCCGGCCGCGCGGTCCCCGCGTAGACCATCGCGCCGAAGTGCGTCGCCGCGTCGGCCAAGCCCTGAACGTGATCATAGTGATCGTGCGTAATGAAGATGGTTGTCAGACTCAGATCGTTTTGTTCGACGAATTCCGAAAGGCGCGGATCGAATTCGCCGCAATCAACCAACACCGCTTCGCGGGTCTCGGGGCACCCGAGAATGAACGAGTTCACTTCGATGACATTCAGGCGAAAGTGGCCGAAGATCACCGCTTCGCCCCTTCGAGGTTCGCCTGGTCGAGGTTGGGCGTGCCGGTCGTCTCGCGCAGGTCCGTGCCGGACAGGTTCGCGCGCCTCAGAATGGCACGGTCGAGATTTGCGCCGTAAAAATCCGCGCCGGCGAAGTCCGCATTGCCCGGCCGCGAGTAGTACAGATCCGCGCGCCGGAAGTTTGCGCCCTGCGCGCGCGTCCCGAC
>CAYUZD010000184.1:0-6748 GCA_964449475.1 uncultured Nitrospirales bacterium | reverse complement strand
GCCCAGACTTCGCCGTTCTCACCCCAGAGGATGAGGTCCGTCTTGCCGACGGCCTTGGCGACAATCAGGAGTTCATTGGTTTCCAGCGCTTCGACGTCGGCGACGGCCGGATTGGCGACCGAGACCTTCTTCATGCGCCAGGCACTGCGCAGCGCGGCCGAGCTGCCCACTTCCATGGAGAGTTCGGCACCCACGGACTGCTGGGCGTCGGCGCCGGTCAGGAGGACGGGGGCCTCCTGGGCGGACGCGCCAAACGTCCCCACGGTGAGCAGGGCGGCTGTGGCGGACGCGATCATGCGGCGCACCAGCCCTTTCTTCGTCAGACCAGTTCCCATTTTCACAACAACTTCCTCCTCGAGACTTCGCGATTAGTTCTGCACCGGGAACTTTTTAGATTCCGTCGTCAGTTCCCGAATGACTTCCATTTCCCAATACCGCTGACCGCGATCCTTTTCGCGGGCGGGCGACACCGACTGCTCAGCGGGGGCGGCAGGGGCCAGCGGCTCCAGGGTCGAGCTGCCTTCCTGCGGCGCCGAGGCCAGCTTGAGCTCGCCTTCCGCCGTAAACTCGTCCAGACCTTCCTCTTCGGCTTCCTCGCGTTCGCCGCCGCTGACCTTCGGGGCCAGGAGTTCGGCGAGCTGCGCGAGTTTGCCCTCGGCGAGGAGGGTGGCTTCGCTGTCGGACACTTCCTCGTCGCCCGGGTTGCGCAGCGCCAGCGAGACAGTGCCGTGCTCCATCGCGAGCTGAAGGGCTTCCGCCTGGCGCGAATCGACCATGACGGTCACGAGGAGCGACTTCTGCATGTTGCGCGAGGCGCGCGTGCGGCCCTGCTGCTCTTCTTCCGTCTCCTTGTGCACGACGGTGCTGCCTTCGACGCCGAGCACCTGGATGTTCTGCAGGAGCGTCGTTGAGACGGCGCGGCCGATGCGCGCGGCGGTGTCCACCTTGAAGGAGGCGACTACGTCGACGATGCAGCCGGGATAGAGCAGGCCTTCGAGACCGGAGTAGTCATTCAGCGCGAGCTGGACGGCGCGCTTGCCCTTGGGCAGGTGCGACGCGAGCAGGAGCCCGCTGCCTTCGGCCGGGAAGTTGTCGTCCGAGTAGGTCTGGCCTTCGACCACCGGCAGGCTGAGCACCTTGCCGACGATCTGCGCCGGGTCGGAATAGTATTCCGCCGGCGCCGCCGAGATCTTCACGGTCTTCTCGACCACGTCGTTCTTGGTAACCGTCTGCATTGCGGCCAGGTCCTTCGCCGCGGTGAGAATGGTGACTTCCCGTTCTTCTTCGGGAGCCGCCGCCTGGATGCGCTGGGCGCTCAGGCTGGCCGTCAGCACGGCCGCGGCCAGGGCCGCCACCACACCGAACAGCGCGAGAAACACGATAGACCATCTTATCTTCATCACTCGTCTCCTGACTTCGTGCGCCCCATTGGCGCTCGAGCCTCCAACTTCGTTGCTACCCAACCCCGAATCGATTTATGGACTCTCTTTCGCCATCGTCGCCGATGTGCTCAGAGTGCTACCCAGGAATGCTTCGCTCAGGAACAGGCCCGTCAGCTCGACGTTGCCCACGGGCACCGAGACCGTGCAGGTAATGAGTTCACCGGACTCGAGTTCGTCCGTATTGGACGGCGAGATGTCCACGCTCGCGCCGGCGATGCCGAAGTCGCTCAAGAGCTGATCGACGACGGCGGTGGCGTCTCCGGGGGTGTTGTCCGGCAGGACGGCCTGTCGCACGCCTTCGCGCGCGCAGTTGTTCAGCTGCTGGATGCGGTGGAAGATCCAGCCGTACTCCATCATGGCGAACGTGACGAAGAGGAGCAGCAGGATCACGATGGCCGTTTCGACCAGGGCGAGACCGGACTCTTCGCGCAGCCGCTGTGCGTTCAGTTTCTTCAGGCGTTCCACAGCATGACTCCCAGCGCAGCGGCGGTGACGCCGCTGAAGATTGAGACCGCGTAGGGCATTTGCAATTGCTGTACATCGGTCATCGGCGCGGACGGCGCGCGGTGACCGGAAACGAACCAGACGTACCAGGAACGGGCGAGGGTGCCCATGCGTCTGGTGACGTCGGCGAAGCGTTTGTGCCAGGCGGCCTGGGCGAGCCCGAGGGCCGCACCGGCGATGACGACCGCCAACAGCGCGACGACAGCCTGGGAGAGGCCGAGCCAGGCGCCGATCGCGCCCATCAGCTTGGCATCTCCCGCGCCGCCGCCCGCGTAGAGGAACAGAATGACGAACGGAAGCGCGGCCAGCAGGCAGCCACCGAGACTGCCTGCCGCGCCGCTCAAGCCTCCAACCCACGCGCTGTACGCGATGCCCGAGCCCAACAACGGGAAGGTCAGCGCGTTGGGGATGCGGCGTTGCCGCAGGTCCCACACGGCCGCCGCCAGTGAGGCGCCGAGAACGGCGCCCCACTGGACCAGCAGCGAGCTGCCTTCCCCAAGGGAAAACTGGCCCGGCTGCGCGGCCTGAAGCAGGTTTGGAAGCCAACCAGACATGGAGCTTAGTTGATACCCGAGATCACGCCTTCCACGACGCCGAAGCGACCCTGGATGGCCAGCGAGAGGGCCGTAATCGCCGCAACCAACGCCGCCACGATAAGCGCCGTCATCACCGCGTACTCGACCGTCTCCATGCCGCGCTCATCGCGCACGAACTTCATGAGAGCCTTCATTTCTACTTACCTCCTTTCGTTGTGGGATGTGGAGGAGTCTCCCTCCAAAGCCCTTACCAAAAGCGGGCGACCACCGCCCGCGTTTACACTAGATTTGGACCGTGTTCGTGATCGTCCCGAAGTTGCCGGTCACCGCGATACCGAGGCTGACCAGGGCCGCTATCAGCGCGCCGACAATCAGCGCCGCCATCGCCGCGTACTCGACGCCTTCGAAGCCGTCCGCATCGCGGACCAACCGGCGCCAGTTCATCTTCACTACGCTCATTGCCACTACCTCCTCGCACCGCCCCCCGGCGGTGTTACTTCAGTCCTGATAGACGACTTTGCCGAAATCGCCCGCCTTCGCCTCCGCGAGCCGGGTCTTCGCGCGGCTCAGAAGATCGAGCGCGGCGTCGTCGGTCGGGTAGGTGGCGATCGAAAAGCGCAGATCGATGCGATCTGCGCAGAAACTCTTGAATCGCTCGACGGCGCGCGTGGCGTCTTCGAGCGTGGTGTGCGGCATGAGGATGGCGACGCCTTCGTTGACGACGAAGAGCTCGTCGCACTCGCGAAGGGTGTCGTCGATCAGACCGCGGATACTTACCCCCGATTGCACAGGCGCAACCATCACCACCGACACGTAATAGCGGTATCGGGCGGCCAGCTTTTGCTCGTGTAACAGCTGCTGAGCCAGCGCGCCTTCTTGCGGTACCGTGACTGTCATTTCAGCCTCGCCCCATTCGTAACCTTGCCCGCCAGTAGGGCAACCCGCGTGCCAATGTGGCGTTCAAAAGCGCACTGTACGACGCAAGTAGCACGTACTATTAGGGTTAGAGTGGTAGTGACATTTTTTGTCACGCGAGATTGATGGAAGTGGGTGCGTAAGCACGGTCAAGCGTTGCTCAGGCTGGGTAACGGGTACTCACGCTGGTTGGTCAAAGTTGATTATGCGTGGCCAGCTTCAGCGGGGAGTGGTCATGCATGAATAATTCGTGCGCGGGGGATTTCGTTACGGCACAGGTCGAAGGTGTGAAAGAGGAAATATCCTCGTGAGATGCGACGGAGTCATTCCGCAAGGGTTATTCTCGGGAGAATAAGTGGACGCCCGCAGGGGCGATCAGAGCGATGTCGAATTGAGGTGGTAACGGTCGATGCGCCGGCGGAGCGTGTTGTAGCTGATGCCCAGGAGGCGCGCGGCCTTGCGGCGGTTCCAGCGCGTCTTGCCCAGGGCCTCGAGGATGACGCGGCGTTCGCTGGTCTGGTACAGCTCGCCGGACTCCTCGTCCACTTCGGCATCGTGGAATTCGAAGACTTCGTGATGGGTGGGCCGAGGGTCCGGCTTCGCGTCGGGCGAACCGATGGACAGCGCACGGTTTTCAATGAGCAACTGGCGCTGCATGATCGCCAGCTTGAGCTTGTGCAGGAGCCACCCGTTGTCCACGACGCGCGGGACGCAGTCGAACGCGACGTCCTGGCCCAAAGTATACGCGTCGCGCATGCGGAGGTCGTCGGCGATTAGAATGATCGGCAGCTCGGGGTCCACGCGGAACAGTTCGCGAACCGCGCGGGAGAGATCCGGGCCGCTGTAGGTGACGCCCGCGATCGCGACGTCGAACCGCTCGTTCAGCGCGGCCGTGGGCGTCTCGTCGTCGGGCACGTGCACAACTTCGATGCCCGCGGCGGTCAGGAAGGTCTCCTGATCCCGGGACAACGTGTACACGTCGCCTATGACCAACGCTCGGCCTGTCGTCATACCCTTCCGGCCCGCGTTACCGCGGACCGTTCCTTCCCCAAGGAACCAACAGGTTGCGCCGCATCGGCCGTGTCACGGGGTGGACCGGTTCGTCGCCTGCGCGACCACTAACTGTACCGCGCATTCGCGAATCCTGCCCACCGGCGCACCGGCGACCGACACTTCGCAGCCAAGGGGTGCAGTGCAAAGGGGGTGCCAACCCGCAAAGTCGGCGATCCAATCTGCGAAAGAGGTAAAAGTCACGTAGGTTTCTCTCGTATGACTTACATGACGCAGTTTTCGCGTTATGGATTGGTCACACGTGAGTGAATCTCGCGGTGAAAAGGGCGTGAAACGCGCCGTATTTTGTCACCCGCGACCACAACTAGCGCGGATCGGGCGTAGCCGATTCCGGACGCGAAAAATCGGTTCGGGTAGTGGAGCGGCGCGTCGCTATATATTGCGACCGGCGTTCTGCCAATAGGGGTCGCGCAACTTGCGTTTGAACAGCTTGCCGGAGTCCTCCCGAGGGAGGTCGGTCCGGAATTCGATCATGCGCGGGACCTTGTAGTCTGCGACCCGCTCGGAGAGATACGCCCGGATCGCGTCGCCGGTGAGGGCGGATCCCGGCTGGGGCTCGATCACGGCCATGACCGTCTCGCCGAAGTCGGCGTGAGGCACGCCGAACACCGCGCAGTCGCGGACCCCCGGACAATTGATGAGTACGGACTCGATTTCGGCGGGGTAGATGTTCACGCCGCCGGAGATGATCATGTCGTTGGCGCGGTCACAGAGGAACAGGCAGCCGGCCTCGTTGAAATAGCCGATGTCGCCACAGGTGATGAGGCCGTCGCGTTCGACCTTCTTCCGCTTTTCTGGGTCGTTCTGGTAGGTGAACTCGGTTGTGCAGTGCAGCCGGCCGTAAATGTGTCCCGGCTGGCCGGCGGCGCGCTCGCGGCCTTCGTCGTCGAAGATTTTCACGGTGGCCTGCGGCAGCGGGCGGCCGACGGTGCCGGGGAAGCGCAGGGCGTCCTCCGGAGAACAGACGGTGACGGAGCTGATTTCGGTGCTTCCGTAGTACTCCCAGATGATCGGCCCCCACCAGTCGAGCATCGCCTTCTTGACGTCTGGCGGACACGGCGCGGCGGCGTGCACGACGTACTCGAGCGAACTCGTGTCGTACTTCTTGCGGACCGATTCGGGAAGTTGAAGCAAGCGGACGAACATCGTCGGCACGGCCTGAAACCGCGTGACCTTGTAGTCGTCGATGATGCGGAGGAGTTCCTCCGCGTCGAACTTGGGCATGATGACCATGTGCGTGCCCATCTGGAGTGAGTAGGTCGCGAACGCGTTTGGCGCGGCGTGGTAGAGCGGGGCGGGGATGACGGTGCTGATGCCCGGCGCGACGCCGAGCACGCCGCCGACGACCTGCAGCGTCTGCTGGTACTGTTCCGGCGTCGCGGAGACGCGGCGGACGCCCTTCGGCCGGCCGGTGGTGCCGGAGGTGTAGATCATGCTGGCGGTTTCGGAGTCCGGCGCGCGGTCCCAGGGCTTCTGGCCGCCAAGCCACGCGTTCCAGTCCTGCGCGCTGGCGAGGCCGGAGAGCGACGCGTCTTCGATGCCGTAGCCTTCGCTCAACGCATCGGGCGGAGCGACTTCGAGGATGTGGACGTCTTTGGGGATTGCGCGATGCAGTTGCCGGAGCAGGTCGGAGTGGATGACGAGGGCCTTCGCGCCCGAATCCTGCAGGATATAGCCGAGTTCGTCGGCCTTGAGGTGCCAGTTAATGGGCACCGGCAGACCGCCGGCGACGCGGATGCCGCCGGTCGCCTCGATGAAGGCGATGTCGTTGCGCAACATCAGGGCGACGCGGTCCTCGCGGTTCACGCCGAGCCCGCGCAGCCCCGTGGCGGCCTGCGCGACGCGGCGCATCATTTCCGCCTGCGGGACAAACCTGTCGCCGAAACGAATGCCCAACTCCGGCATGGTGGCGCCTCCGTTAACGATTGGCCCGCGTGGCGGGTTCCTTGGCGTATAGATCGCGCAGTTCGCGCCGAAGGATCTTGCCGACGCCGCTCTTGGGCAACTGGGGGATGAACAGGACCTCGGCGGGCGCCTTGAAGCTGGAGACTTCCTGCTTCACGTGCGCGATGAGTTCGTCGGGATCGACGTCGACGCCTTTGTGCGTCACGACGAACGCGACGACGTTCTCGCCGTAGATCTTGTCGGGGACGCCGATGACGGCGGCCTCGGCGACGGCGGGATGCTTGTAGAGGATGTTTTCGATCTCGGCGGGGAAGATGTTTTCGCCGCCCTTGATGATCATGTCCTTCTTGCGATCGACGACGTAGAGCCAGCCTT
>CAYUZD010000183.1:3981-6772 GCA_964449475.1 uncultured Nitrospirales bacterium | reverse complement strand
AACTGTTCGAGCTTGCCCTGCACGCCGACGATGCGCTCGATGGCGCGGCACGCGGCGTCCACCGGCCCGTCGCCGAGCGCGGTGTCCGCGAGGATCTCGTCCGCGCCTTTGCGCAGTTCGACCATCGCCTCCTTGTTGGAATAGTTGAGGCGTTCGAGCGCATAGGTCGCAAACGTCTCGTCGCGGATGCTGAGCAGGAGGATGCGCAGGTCGTCGTCGAAGACTTCCTTTTTCTGGTCCGCGAGCTTGATGAAGCGTGCGTAGAGTTCGGCGATCTCGTCCGACCCGAGTGCGTAGCCGAGCTCTTCGCAGCGCTTGGCGAGGCCGGCGCGTCCGGAGTGCTTGCCGAGGACGAGCTCGCTCTTCTGGCGGCCGACGGACTCGGGCGTCATTATCTCGTAGGTCATCTGGTTCGCGATCATGCCGTGCTGGTGGATGCCGGACTCGTGCGCAAAGGCGTTCCGCCCGACGATGGGCTTGTTGTAGGGCACGACAAGGCCGGTGATGTTGCTGAGGACGCGGCTCGAGTTGTAGATCTCCTTCGCCTGGATGCCCGTCTCGAACGGCAGCACGTCGTTGCGCGTGCGCATCGCCATCACGCATTCTTCGAGCGAGGTGTTGCCCGCGCGCTCGCCGATGCCGTTGATCGTGCACTCGATTTGCCGCGCGCCGCCCTCGACGGCCGCGAGCGCGTTGGCCACGGCGAGACCGAGGTCGTTGTGGTTGTGCGTCGAGAAAATCACGCGGCCGCCGTGTTTCGTGTTCGAGATGACGTGCTGGAACATGCGCCGGATCTCACCCGGCGTGATGTAGCCGACGGTGTCCGGCAGGTTGATGACGTCGGCGCCGGCGTCGATCGCGGCCTGCGTAATCTTGACCAGGAAGTCCCAGTCCGACCGCGTGGCGTCTTCCGCGGAAAACTCGACGTTGCCGATGAGGCCCTTGGCGAGCGCGACCGCGCCGGCCGCGTTCTCGAGCACTTGCTCGGGCGTCATGCGCAGCTTGTGTTCCATGTGGATGGACGAGGTCGCGATGAACGTGTGCAGCCGGGGCTTCGCCGCGCCCTCGATGGCGGCGGCGGCGCGCTCGATGTCGGGCCGGTTCGCCCGCGCGAGCGCGGCGATGAACGGCCCGCGGACCTCGCGCGCGACCTGTTTCACGCCCTCGAATTCCTGCTCGGACGCGATCGGGAACCCCGCCTCGATGACGTCGACGCCCAGTCGCTCGAGCTGGCGCGCGACCTCGAGCTTCTGGTGCGCGTCCATGCTCGCGCCCGGCGATTGTTCGCCGTCGCGGAGCGTCGTGTCGAATATGTGAACGTAGTTGCTCATGCGAGTGAACGCGCCGCGGAACGCGCGGGCACCAGACGCTAACAGAGATGCGAAATTTGGTTCAACTGGAGGCGCGGGTATGCGCATCCGCGCGCGGCACGATTTGGCGCTCTGTTATACTTTCCACATGGCTGTGGCCGATCCGAAACACGCTCGCCGCGTGATCCTGACGGTGTTGTACGAGTGTTACCAGCGCGACCCGCTGTTCATGATGACGCCGTCGGACATGGCGGACGCGAGCGCGCTGCTGATGGACGACCTCGCGCCGAACTGCCACTACCTGCACGAGCGCGAACTCATCGAACTCATCATGGGGTACAGCCCCCCGCTCTTCGCCGCGGCCCGGATCGCGCCGGAAGGCATCGATCTGTACGAGGACCAGCGGCGGTTCAACCGGTTTTTCAGCCACGCCTCGGCCGAGCACCCGGAGGACACCGTTGCCGTCGTGCCGCTGGTGATGTCGCTCGCGCAGGAGGCTGAGGCGACGCCGCTCAAGGGCCTGCAGCGCGATTGGCTGCTGCGGGACGTGACGCGGCTGCGCGAGTTGTTGCACGGGCCGGAGAAGAACTGGGACGCGGACGAGATCGGCAACGCAATCGAATGGTTGCAGGGGTTCGTGCACCAGGGGATCGTCCTGCCGTCGCTGGATCGCATCAAGGAAATTGTCCACCGCCGGACGTACTAGTCCCGGCGAGGCTGCACGGAACCTCAGCACCTCAAGGAGCAGATTCATGGTTGTAGGCGCATCGGCGATGCCGGAACCGGGAACCAAGGCGCCGGCGTTTTCGCTGCCGTCGCACACGGGCGAGACGGTGAAACTGTCGGACCTTGCGGGCACGCCGGTCGTGCTTTATTTCTATCCGAAGGACAGTACGTCGGGCTGTACGGTCGAAGCGCAGGAGTTTCGGGATTCCGCGGCGAAGTTCAAGAAGGCGGGCGCGGTCGTGTTCGGCGTCAGCCCGGACTCGATCAAGTCGCACTGCAATTTCGCGGACAAACAACGGCTCAATTTCGGCCTGCTCGCCGACGTGGATCACGCGGTCGCGGAAAAGTACGGCGTGTGGGTGCAGAAGAGCATGTACGGCCGGAAGTACATGGGCATCCAGCGCGCGACGTTCCTCATCGACGCAAAGGGCAAGATCGCGAAGGTGTGGCCAAAAGTGACGCCGAAGGGTCACGCCACGGAGGTGCTGGAGGCGGTGACGGAGTTGTAGCCTTGGGTACTGAAACAGGCTTAAGCTAGACCTCGCTTAAGCCTGCCACGACAGGCTTCAGGGGATTTGCGCGGGCTCGCCGTTCTCGTCTTCGTATTTCTGGCCCGACGTCATCAGCGCCTTGCGGGCGTCGAAGAAGATCTGTTCGATCGCGGCGAGGCCGCTCTGCGGTAGCTCGTTGGCGTCGAGGATTCCCTCGTAGATCGCCCAGCGGTTGCGGTTCTCGCCGTTCACCATGATCGCGTC